>NZ_JAPMAL010000021.1:0-161367 GCF_026343935.1 Paraburkholderia sp. CNPSo 3076
ACATCTACCTCGGCAAGATCAAGAAGTGGAACGATCCGGCCATCGTCGCGCTGAACCCGAAGGTCAAGCTGCCTGATCTCGACATCGCCGTGGTCCGCCGCGCCGACGGCTCGGGCACCAGCTTCATCTGGACGAACTACCTCTCGAAGGTCAACCCCGAGTGGAAGAGCAAGGTCGGCGAAGGCACGACCGTGAGCTGGCCGACGGGCACGGGCGGCAAGGGCAACGACGGCGTGGCAGCCTTCGTGCAGCGTCTGCCGGGCGCGATCGGCTACGTCGAGTGGGCGTACGCCAAGCAAAATCACATGGTCTACACTGCCATGAAGAACGAGTCGGGCGCTGTGGTTCAGCCGGACACCGAAACGTTCAAGGCAGCGGCCGCTGGCGCGGACTGGAAGAAGTCGTTCTACCAGATCCTCACGAACGAGCCGGGCAAGGACGCATGGCCGGTCGTCGGCGCGACCTTCGTGCTGCTGCACACGGCACAGGACAAGCCGGACCAGGGCAAGGAAACGCTCAAGTTCTTCGACTGGGCGTTCAAGAATGGCACGCCGGCTGCTGACAGCCTCGATTACATCTCGCTGCCGCAGTCGGTCGTGAGCGAAATCAAGTCGCAGTGGAAGGAGAAGGTCAAGGACGCGAGCGGCAAGCCGATCGCTGAGTAAGCAAGGCGTCAGGCAAGCGTAAAAGAGGCCGCCGCGTGACGCGCGCGGCCTGTTCGCTTGTGGCTTGCCTGAATCCGCGCTGTCCAAGATGTGCCGCCTGCCTTCCGGCTGTCAGTGTTTACGGCCGGAAGCCGGGCGATCTGCAGTCCCACGGCTGCATCAACGTCGTGAGCCCCGCGCTTGCGGCAACTGGAACCCAGGTCACCATGTCCGACGTCCCGCTCGTGTCGAACCCGCCCGGCAACGCCGCGCAGCAGAAAGCGCCCAGCCCGGCAGGGGACATCATTTTTGGCGGCCTCGCACGCCTCGCCGCCATCGTCACGTTGTTGCTGCTCGGCGGCATCATCGTGTCACTGATCATCGCCTCGTTGCCGACGATCCAGAAATTCGGTCTCGCATTCCTCTGGACTGCCGACTGGGATCCACCCAGCGAGCAGTTCGGCGCGCTCGTGCCCATCTACGGCACGATCGCCACCTCGATCATCGCGCTCGTCATCGCCGTGCCTGTGAGCTTCGGCATCGCACTGTTCCTCACCGAGCTTTCGCCCGCGTGGCTGCGCCGCCCGCTCGGCATCGCCATCGAACTGCTCGCCGCGATCCCGTCGATCGTCTACGGTATGTGGGGTCTGCTCGTATTCGCGCCGATCTTCGCGCAGTGGTTTGAAAAGCCGCTCGGCTCGCTGCTTGGCGGCATGCCGATCGTCGGCGCGCTGTTCCAGGGCGCGCCCATCGGCATCGGCATTCTGTGCGCTGGCGTGATTCTCGCGATCATGATCATTCCGTACATCGCCTCGGTCATGCGCGACGTGTTCGAAGTCACGCCCGTCCTGCTCAAGGAGTCGGCCTACGGCATTGGCTGCACGACCTGGGAAGTGATGTGGAAGATCGTGCTGCCGTTCACCAAGACCGGCGTGATCGGCGGCGTGATGCTGGGTCTCGGCCGCGCGCTCGGCGAGACGATGGCCGTCACGTTCGTGATCGGCAATACGAACCTGCTCGACAACGTGTCGCTCTTTTCACCGGGCAACAGCATCACCTCGGCCCTCGCCAACGAGTTCGCGGAAGCGAGCCCGGGCCTGCACACCGCCGCGCTGATGGAACTCGGCCTGATCCTCTTCGTGATTACGTTCATCGTGCTGTCGATCTCGAAGCTCATGTTGCTGCGCCTTGAAAAATCGGAGGGTGCGCGATGAGCGAACCGATGCTGAAAATTCCAGGTGCGATTTACGGCACCGAACTGGATCGCATGCGCGACAAGCTGCAGCGCCGCCGCCGCATGACCAACGCGATCGCGCTCACGCTCTCGCTCGCCGCCATGGCGTTCGGCCTTCTTTGGCTCGTGTGGATTCTCTACACGACGATTTCGCTTGGCATCGGCGGTCTTTCGGTGGATCTGTTCACGCAGTCGACGCCGCCGCCGAACACCGATGGCGGCGGTCTTGCCAACGCCATCGTCGGCAGCCTGCTGCTCGTTGTGATCGCAACGTTCGTCGGCACGCCGATCGGCATTCTCGCGGGCATCTATCTCGCGGAATATGGCCAGAAGGGCTGGCTCGCCAGCGTCACGCGCTTCATCAACGATATTCTGCTGTCGGCGCCTTCGATCGTCGTGGGCCTGTTCGTGTACGCGCTCGTCGTGGCGAAGATGGGCCACTTCAGCGGCTGGGCCGGCGCGATTGCGCTCGCATTGCTGCAGGTTCCGATCGTGATCCGCACGACCGAGAACATGCTCAAGCTCGTGCCGAACGCGCTGCGCGAAGCGGCCTTCGCACTCGGCACGCCGAAGTGGAAGATGGTGCTCTCCATCACGCTCAAGGCGTCGATCGCGGGCATCGTGACGGGCGTGCTGCTCGCAATCGCCCGTATCGCTGGCGAAACCGCGCCGCTGCTCTTCACCGCGCTGTCGAACCAGTTCTTCAGCGCCGACATGAATCAACCGATCGCGAACCTGCCGGTCACGATCTTCAAATTTGCGATGAGCCCGTTTGCGCAGTGGCAGTCGCTTGCGTGGGCCGGCGTTTTCCTGATCACGCTGGGCGTGCTGGGTCTGAATATCCTCGCGCGCACGGTATTTTCGAAGAAATAAGGGCGGAGTTCCCGATGAACATGGCTGAGAGTCACCTCAACACCGCTGCCCACGGCAATGCGCCCTCCGCTGGGTTTGAACCTGCGGATCCCGCCCAGAACGCACGCCTGCCGGCGCTGGGCAAGCCGAAGATCGAAGTGAAGGACCTGAACTTCTTCTACAACAAGTATCACGCGCTAAAGAACATCAACCTGCAGATTCCCGAAGGCAAGGTGACGGCGTTCATCGGCCCGTCGGGCTGCGGCAAGTCCACGCTGCTGCGCACGTTCAACAAGATGTACGCGCTCTATCCGGAGCAGCGTGCCGAGGGCGAGATCCTCATGGACGGCGAAAACCTGCTCACCACGAAGCGCGACATCTCGCTCTTGCGTGCGCGTATCGGCATGGTGTTCCAGAAGCCGACCCCGTTCCCGATGTCGATTTACGACAACATCGCGTTCGGCGTGAAGATGTTCGAGAAGCTCTCGCGCCCGGAAATGGATGACCGCGTGGAATGGGCGCTCACCAAGGCCGCGCTCTGGAACGAAGTGAAGGACAAGCTCGGCCAGAGCGGCTACGGCCTCTCGGGCGGCCAGCAGCAGCGCCTGTGTATCGCGCGCGGCATTGCGATCCGCCCCGAAGTGCTGCTGCTCGACGAGCCGTGCTCGGCGCTCGACCCGATTTCCACGGGCCGTATTGAAGAGCTGATCGCGGAACTCAAGAGCGACTACACGGTGGTGATCGTCACCCATAACATGCAGCAGGCCGCGCGTTGCTCGGACTACACTGCATATATGTACCTTGGTGAACTGATCGAGTTCGGCGACACCGAAAAGATCTTCATCAAGCCGGTCCGCAAGGAAACGGAAGACTACATCACCGGCCGCTTCGGCTAATCGGAGCAGGGAGCAAATCATGTCCGACAAACACTTGTCCAGCCAGTTCGACGCCGATTTGAACCTCATTTCGTCGAAGGTGCTCGAAATGGGCGGCCTCGTCGAATCGCAGATCATCACGGCAATGCAGGCGCTCAACGACTTCGACAGCGAGGCCGCCGCACGCGTGATCGCCGCCGAAGACCGCCTCAACACGATGGAAGTCGAGATCGACGAGGAGTGCAGCAACATCATCGCGCGCCGCCAGCCGGCCGCGCGTGACTTGCGCCTCGTGCTCGCCATTTCGAAGACCATCACGAATCTCGAGCGCGCCGGCGACGAAGCCGAGAAGATCGCCAAGCGCACGAAGCGCCTGATGGAAGACGGCGCTTCGCGCACCGTCAACATCGCGGAGATCAAGGTCTCGGGCGAAATGGCCGTGTCGATCCTGCGCCGCGCGCTCGACGCGTTCGCACGCCTCGACACCGTGGCCGCCGCGCAGATCGTGCGCGACGACAAGGCGATCGACGAGGAATTCCGTGCGTTCGTGCGCAAGCTCGTGAGCTACATGATGGAAGATCCGCGCACGATTTCGGTGGGCCTCGATTATCTGTTCATCGCCAAGGCGATCGAGCGGATCGGCGACCACGCGAAGAACATCGCGGAATTCATCATCTACATCGTGAAGGGTACCGACGTGCGCCACAAGTCGCGCGACGCCCTCGAACGCGAAGCACTCAGCTAATTCAACAGGTAACAAGGTCAAGAGGTGCCGATGCCTAGCAGCATTCTCGTCATCGAAGACGAGCCCGCCATTTCCGAGCTGATTTCGGTGAACCTGCAGCACGCAGGCCACTGCCCGATCCGCGCCTACAACGCGGAGCAGGCGCAGAACCTGATCAGCGATGTGCTGCCCGATCTCATCCTGCTCGACTGGATGTTGCCGGGCAAGTCGGGTGTGAACTTCGCGCGCGACCTGCGCACCAACGAGCGCACGAAGCATATTCCGATCATCATGCTGACCGCGCGCGGCGACGAGCAGGACAAGGTGCTCGGCCTCGAAATCGGCGCTGACGACTACGTGACGAAGCCGTTCTCGCCCAAGGAGCTGATGGCGCGCATCAAGGCGGTGCTGCGCCGCCGCGCGCCGCAACTCACGGAAGACGTGGTGGCGATCAACGGTCTGAAGCTCGATCCGGCCACGCACCGCGTGGCGGCCGCCGCCGAAGGCTCGGAAATCAAGCTCGATCTCGGCCCGACCGAGTTCCGCCTGCTGCACTTCTTCATGACGCATCCCGAGCGTGTGCACAGCCGCACGCAGCTGCTCGACCAGGTGTGGGGCGATCACGTGTTCGTGGAAGAGCGCACGGTGGACGTGCATATCAAGCGTCTGCGCGCCGCGCTCAAGCCGGCTGGGTGCGATGCTATGATCGAAACGGTGCGCGGCAGCGGCTACCGTCTCGCCAAGAGCGCCTGAGCTGGATCCATGGCCGCGCCGCAGGGTGAATCACCGGGCGGCGCGGCCGTTTCACTGCCGCCGGTACTCGCGCGGTAGTCACTAGATGTCGCGTGCCCGCAACCGACCGTATTTATCTTCGATCGCAGGAACATGAACATCATCTGGGCGCGCTCCCTCGTATCGATCGTGTTGCTCGCGCTCATTTGCGCGGGTGTTGGCGCGATTTTCGGCGTCAAGATTGCGCTGAGCATCGCCGTGCTGGCGCTGCTCGCGCAGATGCTCTTCAGCACGTTTCACAAGCAGCGCCTCTGGCGCCTGCTCGACGCGCCGGTCTACGGCGAAGTGCCGAGCGCTCCCGGCATCTGGGGCGATATCTACTACCGTCTGCACAAGCTCGCGAAGCGCTGGCACGCTCAGGTGCGCCAGGTGGAGCAGCAGCACTCGCGTTTCATCCAGGCGATCCAGGCTTCGCCCAACGGCGTCGCCATGCTCGACGACCACGACCAGATCGAGTGGTGCAACGCGATCTCGGAAGTCCACTTCGGCCTCGACGCCAAGCGCGACCTGCGCCAGCACATCACGCATCTCGTGCGTCAGCCCGACTTCGTGCGCTACCTCAATTCGCACGATTACAAGGACATGCTGATCATGCGCGGCATGGGCGCGAAGCGTCAGAACGTGATCTCGGTGCAGGTGTTTCCGTACGGCGAGAACCGCAAGCTCATCCTTTCGCAGGACATCACGGAACTCGAGCGCACCGACGCCATGCGGCGCGATTTCGTGGCCAACGTCTCGCACGAGCTGAAAACGCCGATCACGGTGCTCTCGGGCTTCCTCGAGACGATGCGCGAACTGCCGCTTGGCGAAGCCGAGCGCAGCCGCTACCTGGAGCTGATGGAGCAACAGGCCTCGCGCATGCGCCACATCGTCACCGATTTGCTCGTGCTCGCCAAGCTCGAAGGCGAGGGGCGCCAGCCCGGCGACCATATGGTCGATATGCGCGCAGTGCTCGGGCACGTGCGCGAGGACGCCGAAAGCCTCTCGGGCGGGCATCACCGCATCACGGCCGATTTCGACGATGGATTGAGCGTCACCGGTTCCGAAACCGAGATCATGAGCGCGCTCGGCAATCTGGCGACCAACGCAGTGCGCTACACGCCGGACGGCGGCACGGTGCATCTGTCCTGGCGCGCGGAACACGGTAACGCGGTATTTGCGGTCACCGACAGCGGCCTTGGCATTCCGGCCGCCGATATTCCACGCCTGACCGAGCGCTTCTACCGCGTGGATCGCAGCCGCTCGCGCGACACGGGCGGCACGGGACTGGGCCTTGCGATCGTCAAGCACGTGCTGCAGCGTCACGACGCCGCGCTCGAAGTGAAGAGCGAGGAAGGGCGGGGCAGCACGTTCACGGTGCGCTTCCCGACCGCGCGCACGACGAGAAGGCAGCCGGCGCCGGTGTAACGAAACGCCCCCGCAATTGAAAAAGCCGCTTCATTCGAAGCGGCTTTTTTTTGCGTCCAGCGTTATCGAGCCGTCAAGGCATCACGGACAGAACTTCGCCAGCAAGCTCAACTGCGCATTGCGCACGGCCTTGCCCGCCCGGCGGCGGCGATAGTGGCCGTCGCTTTGCATGAGCCACGCCGATTGATTGTCGCCGAGGAAGGTGGAAAGCCCTTCGGCGATCACGCGGCGCTTGAGCCTGCGGTCGTGAATCGGGAATGCCACTTCGACGCGGCGGAACAGGTTGCGATCCATCCAGTCCGCGCTCGACAGGTAGACGTCTTCCTTGCCGCCCGCATAGAAGTAATAGATGCGGTGGTGCTCGAGGAAGCGCCCGACGATCGAGCGCACCGTGATGTTCTCGGAGAGCCCGGGCACACCCGGCTGCAACGAGCACACGCCACGAATGATCAGGTCGATCTTCACGCCGGCTTGCGATGCTTCGTACAACTCGTCGATCACGGTCGGCTCGAGCAGCGCGTTCATCTTCGCGACGATGCGCGCCTTCTTGCCCGCGCGCGCGGCATCGGCTTCGTTGCGGATCGCCTCGATCATCTTCGGATGCAGCGTGAACGGCGACTGCCACAGATCGTGCAGCTGCAGCTCGCCGCCGATGCCCGTGAGCTGCTGGAAGACGTGGTGCACGTCCTCGCACATCTTCGGCTCCGAGGTCATGAGGCCGAAGTCGGTGTAAAGGCGCGCCGTGCGCGGATGGTAGTTCCCCGTGCCCAGGTGGACGTAGCGGCGCAGCGCCATGCGCCCGTTCACGGGCACGCGGCGCACGATCAGCATCATCTTGGCGTGGCACTTGTGGCCCACCACGCCGTACACCACGTGCGCGCCCACGGCTTCGAGCTGCGCGGCCCAGTTGATATTGGTCTCTTCGTCGAAGCGCGCGAGCAGCTCCACCACCACCGTCACTTCCTTGCCGTTGCGCGCGGCCTGCATGAGCGCGTCCATGAGCGGCGAGTCGGTACCGGTGCGGTAGATCGTCTGCTTGATCGCGAGGACGTTCGGATCGTTGGCGGCCTGCAGCAGCAGTTCGAGCACGGGCTGGAAGCTCTCATACGGATGATGCAGGAGCACGTCGCCCTGATCGATCACGTCGAACATGTTGCTGTTCGCGGCGATGCGCCGCGGAATGGCAGGCACGTGCGGCACGAACTTGAGGTCGGGGCGATCGACCATCTCGGGCAGCTGCATGAGCCGCACGAGATTCACGGGGCCATCGACGAAATAGCAGTCTTTTTCGTCGAGACCGCTTTCGTCGAGCAGGCGCTTCACGAGATGCGGGGGCGTTTCCGCCGACACTTCGAGCCGCACCGCATTGCCCAGGTGCCGCGCGGGCAGTTCGCCCTGCAGCGCCACGCGCAGGTTGGTGATTTCGTCTTCGTCGACGAAGAGTTCACTGTTGCGCGTGATGCGGAACTGGTTGCAGCTGCGCACGACGAGGCTCGGAAACAGCTCGCCCACGAAGCGCTGCAAGAGCGAGCCGAGCAGCACGAAGCCGTGCTGGAAGCCGGAAAGCTCCTGCGGCATGCGCACGAGGCGCGGCAGTGCGCGGGGCGCCTGCACGATGCCCATGACGGCTTGACGCCCAAAGGCGTCCTTGCCTTCGAGTTCGACCACGAAGTTCAGGCTCTTGTTGAGCACGCGCGGGAACGGGTGCGCGGGATCGAGCCCGATAGGCGTGAGAACGGGCAGCAGTTCGTCGAGGAAGTATTTGCGCGCCCAAGCGGTTTGCGCTTCGTTCCATGCGTCGGTGCCGTGGAAGTAAATGCCTTCCTGTTCGAGCGCGGGTAGCACGGTGTCGTGCAGCATGCGGTACTGGCGATGCACGAGACGCTGCGCGCGCTCGACCACGAGGTCGTACACGTGCTGCAGCGACATGCCGTCAGGCGAGAGCACGCCCGGGTTGTCGCGCATCTGCTCCTGAAGCCCGGCCATACGGACTTCGAAGAATTCGTCGAGGTTGCTGCTGGTGATACAGATGAAGCGCAAGCGCTCCAGCAAAGGAACAGCGGGATCGGACGCCTGTGCGAGCACACGCTCATTGAATCCCAGAATGCCCAGTTCGCGATTGAGTAGGGGATAGCGGATGGACATCGGCAATGAAAACGGAATGTCAGGAATTGATTCGAACGGACGCTCGGAAATTCTCACAGTAATATGACTTTATTGTGACATTCGAAGTGTCATAAATTTTACGCCGCATTTTCACGAAATCGACAAGACGCGTTGCGAACATGCACCCTGGGTAAAAGTACCCATGGTCATGACCAATGCGAGGAGCGACATGGTGAAGTCGGCTACGCTTAAAATGACGCATTTGGACAGCGCGGCGGCGGCGCAACAAGCCCGCATGGCCGCGCGTTCGTCTCTGTATGCACGCATGGAGCCTGCCCCTTCGATGGTCACCAACCCCCAACTGCTTGCCGCCGTCGATCTCGGTTCGAACAGCTTTCGTCTGATCGTAGGCCGCGTCGAGGAAACCGACGCCGGCAGCCAGATCTACCCGGTGGACGCGCTGCGCGAACCGGTGCGCCTCGCGGCCGGCCTCTCGAGGGACAAACTGCTCGACCGCGCCTCACAGGTGCGCGGCTGGGATGCGCTCAAGCGCTTCGGCGAGCGCCTGCGCGACTTCCATCCCGATCAGGTGCGCGCGGTGGCGACCAATACGCTGCGTGTCGCCAAGAACTCGCGCGAGTTCCTCACCGAAGCGGAAGCCGCGCTCGGCTTCCCGATCGAAGTGATCGCGGGGCGCGAAGAAGCGCGTCTCATCTATGCGGGCGCCGCGCACTCGGTGCCGGCGAGCGCGGGCAAGCGCTTCGTGGTGGACATCGGCGGCGGCTCGACCGAGTTCATCATCGGCGCGCACTACACGCCGATCCGCATGGAAAGCCTCTATATCGGCTGCGTGAGCCATAGCCGCCAGTTCTTCCCCTCGGGCAACGTCGACGAGTACACCATGCGCCAGGCCGAACTCGCGGCCACGCGCGAAATCCAGATCATTTCCGCCGACTACCGCAAGACCGGCTGGGACCAGGCGATCGGCTCGTCGGGCACGGCGCGCGCGCTCGCGGAACTCGTCGAGGCGAACGGCTTCAACGATCCCGGCATCACGCACGGCATTTCGCGCGGCGGCCTCGAGCGCCTGAAGCGCGCGCTCATCAAGGCCGAGAACGTCAACCGGCTCAAGCTCGTCGCGCTCAAGCCCGACCGCATCCCGGTGCTGGCGGGCGGCCTCTCGATCATGATCGCGGTGTTCGAGGAGCTCGGCATCGACTATGTCGACACCACGGACGGCGCGCTGCGCCTGGGCGTGCTCTACGACCTGCTGGGCCGCTCGCAGCACGAGGACATGCGTACGGTCACGGTGGAGGGCTTCATGCGCCGCTACGGCGTGGATCGCGCGCAGGCGGGGCGCATTGGCGAGCTGGCCGTGAAGTTCTACGATCAGTTCGAGGAGCCCGACGAGGAGCGCCGCGAAGAGAACCGAATGTTCCTTACGTGGGCGGCGTCGCTGCACGAAATCGGGCTTTCCATCTCGCACAGTGCGTACCACAAGCATTCGGCCTACATCGCCAGCAACGCGGACATGCCCGGCTTCTCGCGCACCGACCAGGCGCGCCTCGCCGCGCTCGTGCTCGGCCACGTGGGCAAGCTCGGCAAGCTCTCGCAAACGCGCGATGTGGAATGGACGCTGCTGTTCTGTCTGCGCCTCGCTGCGCTGCTGACGCGCCGCCGCGCCGATGTCGGCCTGCCGCACATCACGGTCGAGGAGGAGGGCAACGGCTACGAAGTGCTGTTGCCCAATGCGTGGGTCCAGAACAATCCGCTCACCGATTACAACCTCGTTCAGGAAGCGGCGGAATGGGGCAAGATCGGCATTCCGTATCGCGTGGTCTATACGGAGGAGTGAGCGCCGCGCGCGGCGCGTCTCGCCGATAAAAAAGCCCGGCTCGTTTGTGAGCCGGGCTTTTTTTGTCCGCTGATTTTGCCCACCGATTTTTGCCGACTGAAGGGCGGGCGAGGCCTTAACGCGTGACGGCTTCGCCGAGGAAGTGGCGCGCGTAACGTTCGTTGATTTCCGAGAGCCGGAAGAGGGTGAGGAAGTCGGCGGTGTTGAAGTCGGGGTCCCAGGCGGGCGCACCGCAGATCTTCGCGCCAAGGCGCAGGTAGCCCTTGATGAGCGGCGGCGGCACGGCGGGCGTGCCGGTGCGCAGTTCCTCGACGGGCAGCGGCGTGTGCGGGAACGCGCGGTATTCGGGCGCGGTCAGCGCGTTCGCGCCGAGCGCGCAGTACAGGTTCGCTGCGTAGTGGCCACCGTCGGCCATGGCGACGCTCGCGCAGCCGAGCATCGTCTCGTAGCCGTTGTGCTGCATATAGCCGCCCAGACCGCCCCACAGCGACATGATGACCGAGCCGCTGCGGTAGTCGGGGTGCACGCACGAGCGGCCCACCTCGACCATTTTCGGGCGCAGATGTGCGAGGCGCGAGACGTCGAATTCGCTTTCGGCATAGAGGCGGCCGATGCGCGCCGCCTGGTGCGGCGGCAGCACGCGGTAGGTGCCGACGACCTTGAGCGTGTCGAGGTCGCGCACGAGCAGGTGGTCGCAGTAGGCGTCGAAGGCGTCGACGTCGAGGCCGGCGGGGCCGGTCAGGCGTGCGCCCATCTCTTCGGCGAAAACGCGGTAGCGCAGGCGCTGGGCTTCGCGCAGTTCCTCGTCGGTGCGAGCCCAGGCCACCTGCAGCCGATGCTGCGCGGTGACCGTTTCTTCGGCACGCGGCAAGCGTCGGTTCGACTCGAACAGCGTCGAGGCGAACGGCAGGGTGGGCGTCGGCATATCTCGCATGGGGCGTCCTGGTCGGAAGTAAGAGAACTTTTCCGGCAATGTAGTAATACGCGGTTACGTTTCCATGAAAACGCAATGACGATTCGATGACGTGGTGTAAGGCACACGGACGCGGCTGCCGAAGGCCGGGGGCGGTGGGAGCGTTTGAAGCGCGCTTGAACCGCGCTTGAACCGCGCTTGAACCGCGCTTGAACCGCGCTTGAACCGCGCTTGAACCGCGCTTGAATCGTTGTAGGGGCCGCATGCAGGCGGCCCGGTGAGGCAGGCGTAGGCGGGGGGGAAGGCTAGACGAGATCGGGCGTGATGGCCGCGTGCAGGACGGCCTGGTCGCCGCCGTCGCGCTCGCGGCTCGCGAGCCAGAGCACGCCAGCCTTCTTCACGGCCCAGTTGCGCGAATCGGCGCCGCCCGAGAGCAGCCGCGCGGCGACTTCGCCGAGCGTGGGCTGATGGCCGACCACCACGACCGTGGACGCGAGGCCCTCGGGCCAGCCGACGGCGGTCAGCACCTCCTCGACGCTCGCATCGGGCGCGAGTTCGCGCACGACGCGATACTGGTCGGTCAGCGCCTCGGCTGTCTGGATGGTGCGTGCGGCGGGGCTGGCGAGGATCACGGCGTCCTCGGGCAGGCGCGCGCGCAGCCAGCGCGCGACGTTCTGCGCCTGCTTGCGCCCGCGCGTGGTGAGCTGGCGGGAGAGGTCGCTGGCGGCGATGTCTTCGGCTTCGGCGTGGCGCCAGAGGATGAGGTGCATGGCGTCTCCTTTTTTTGGGGTATGGGGGTGCACGTGCTGTGTGTGCTCTCATGGTGCACGCCTCGCTGGTGTGCGGCAAGCACGTGCTGCGGATCTCTTTTCGTCGTTATCGTTCGCGCAGATTTGACGGCATGGCATCAGTACCGATACAATCGATGATTCGTCGGAGCGTAGCGCAGCCTGGTAGCGCATCTGATTTGGGATCAGAGGGTCGTAGGTTCGAATCCTATCGCTCCGACCAGCAATACCGAGGGGTTACACGCCATTGGCCTGTAGCCCCTTTTTCTTTTTCTCCCATGTTGGGTCATACGCGCTCGCGTTTCGTCGTACCGCTTGCGTTCCATTTGAAAAGCCGCCGAGCTTATAAAATATGGATCGGCCACAATCCCCGTGGCGATCGCACCCTGGCAGCCATGTTACGTTTATCCGAAGTCAAACTCCCCCTCGACCACGCCGAAAGCGAACTTGAAGCCGCGATTCGGGGACGCCTCGCGGATCTCGGCGTAGCGGCGGACGCGCTCGTGCGTTACACCGTATTCCGCCGTGCGCACGACGCACGCAAGCGCTCGGATATCAAGCTGACCTATATCGTCGACGTCGAAGTCAAGGACGAAGCGGCCGTGCTCAAGCGGATCGCCGGCCAGCCGCATTGCGGGGTGACGCCGGACATGACCTACCGCTTTGTTGCGAAGGCGCCCGAGCATTCGACGCGTCCGCGTCCGGTGGTGATCGGCATGGGACCGTGCGGCCTGTTCGCGGGACTGATCCTCGCGCAGATGGGCTTTCGTCCCATCATCCTCGAACGCGGCAAGGCCGTGCGAGAGCGCACCAAGGACACCTTCGGGCTGTGGCGCAAGTCCGTGCTCAACCCCGAATCCAACGTGCAGTTCGGCGAAGGCGGGGCCGGGACGTTTTCCGACGGCAAGCTGTACAGCCAGATCAAGGATCCGCACCACTACGGCCGCAAGGTGCTCGAGGAGTTCGTCAAGGCGGGCGCGCCGGAAGACATCCTGTATCTGAGCCGGCCGCACATCGGCACGTTCCGTCTTGTCAGCATGGTGGAAAAAATGCGCGCCACCATCCACGAGCTGGGCGGTGAAGTGCGCTTCGAAACCCGCGTCGAAGACATCGAAATCGAACAGGGCAAGGTGCGCGCGCTCAAGCTTTCGAACGGCGAGACGCTGCCGTGCGACCACGTCGTGCTGGCCGTCGGCCATAGCGCCCGCGACACCTTCCAGATGCTGCACGAGCGCGGCGTGTTCATGGAAGCCAAGCCGTTTTCGCTGGGCTTTCGCATCGAGCATCCGCAGGGGCTGATCGATCGCAGCCGTTTCGGCAAGTTCGCGGGCCACAAGCAGCTCGGCGCGGCCGACTACAAGGTGGTGCATCACGCCAATAATGGACGGGCGGTCTATAGCTTCTGCATGTGTCCGGGCGGCACGGTGGTCGCGGCGACTTCCGAACCCGGCCGCGTGGTCACCAATGGCATGAGCCAGTATTCGCGGGCCGAGCGCAACGCGAATGCGGGCATCGTCGTCGGCATCACGCCGGAGGACTATCCGGGCGGCCCGCTCGCGGGCATCGCCTTCCAGCGCAAGTGGGAAGAACGGGCGTTCGAACTCGGCGGCGGCAATTACCAGGCGCCGGGCCAGCTGGTGGGCGACTTTATCGCCGGCCGTCCGTCGACGTCGCTGGGCTCCGTGGTGCCGTCTTACAAGCCGGGTGTGCACCCGACCGATCTCAGCACCGCGCTGCCCGACTACGTGATTGAAGCCATCCGCGAAGCCCTGCCTCAGATCGACAAGAAGATCGCAGGCTTCGCGATGCACGATGCCGTGCTCACCGGCGTGGAGACGCGCACGTCGTCGCCGCTGCGGATTCGGCGCAAAGACAATTACCAGAGCATGAACGTCGAAGGTCTGTATCCGGCCGGCGAGGGCGCCGGGTATGCCGGTGGTATCTACTCGGCGGCCATCGACGGCATCGAAGTGGCGCAAGCCGTGGCGCTCGATCTGACGTCGGCGCACGCGTCCTGATAGCAACAAGGTCCGCGCCCTTTATCGCCGTCACCCGCATCGGGCTGGCGGTGTGTATCAAGCGGCGTTTGCCCCGGACGTAAGCACGACGTCCGGCGGCCGGTCCATCGCGCAAGATGCATGGATCATGCATCTTGCAATGGATCGCAAAATGATAAGTCTCCAATTTCAGCCTCCTCCAATCTCTCAAAATACTGTATAAATATACAGGTGGAGGCGAGTCGACCTCCTTCCTGCCGATGCCCCATTTCTTGCCGGGCAGGGCGGAGCGTTCCCATCAATCAGGCCACGAACCATGGCAGCAGCCGCCCACATCACTGCGCAGACCACCGCGCAACTCGCCGCGCACTTGCCCCCCCGGCTGCAAAGCCGCGTGTGGCAAGGCGATCAGCTCGCGCGCGCCAGCGAGCGCACGGTGCCGAGCGGCCACGCCACGCTCGACGCCCAGCTCCCCGGCGCCGGCTGGCCCGCGGGCAGCCTGACCGAACTGCTCGTCGAGCAGGGCGGCGTGGGCGAGATGCGGCTCGTCGCGCCGGCGTTGCGTGCGCTCAGCGCGCAGGCGGGCCGGCACGTGCTGCTCGTCGCGCCGCCGTGGCGCCCCTACGCCTGCGCGCTCAAGGCATGGGGAGTCGCGCTCGAGCGCGTGATCTGGGTGCGCGCGGCCGAAGACGAAGCTGCCTGGGTGGCCGAGCAGGCGCTCAAGCAGGAAGGCATGGGCGCCGTGCTGCTCTGGCAGACGAAGGCGCGCGCCGACGCCGTGCGCCGTCTACAGGTCGCCGCCCAGGATTCGCAGGCGCTCGCGTTTCTCGTGCGGCCGCTCGCCGCGCGCAACCAGTCGTCGCCGGCGCCGCTGCGCATGACCTGCGCGCCGGTGCCGCCGCCCGACGACGCGAACCTGAACCGTCGGCAATGGATGCAGTTCGCCGCGCTCTCCGTCGATATCTTCAAGCGCCGCGGGCCGCCGCCCGCCCAGCCACTCGTCATTACATTGCCGCTGCAGGACGCGGTGCTGCCCCAGCCGGACGCAGCCTCCGTCGTCATGCCGTGGCCCGGGGTCAATCATGCTGTGGATCGCCGTCACCTTGCCGTTGTTGCCGCTGGAGGCCGTCAGACCTCTGATGCCGCCGGCGCCGTCAACGCCGCTCCTGTCTGAGAGCGTCGATGCCGATGTCGCCAGTGCGCCGCGCTGCTACGCGCTCGCCGACCACACGCGCATCCTGATCGCCGATCTCGACGCGCTGCGCTCAGGCGTCGAGCCCGGCAACACGCGCTCGCACGCGCTTGCGCTCGCGCCGGGGCTCGTGCTGCTCGAAGCCGATCCGGCGCGCGAGACCCGCGCGTTCGAGGCGCTCGCGCTCGCGTTGCTCGCCTATACGCCCAAGGTGTCGTTCGCGCCGTCGCACACGTTGTTGCTCGAGGTCGGCTCGGGCTTGCGTCTTTTCGGCGGCGTGCGTGCGCTGCTCGCCAGGGTCGCGGCGACGGTGGCCGGTTGCGGGCACACCGCGCGCATGGCGTGTGCGCCCACGGCTTGGGGGGCGTGGACGCTCGCGCAGGCGCACGTCACGCGCTCGTCGCGCCGCTGGCACGTGCTCAAGGAAACGACGCTCGCACGCGTGCTCGATTCGCTGCCGGTCACGCTCGCGCCGTTCGCCGCGCAGCACGACCACGCGCTCACGCAGATCGGCTGCGCGACGCTCGGCGACTTGCGGAGGTTGCCGCGCGACGGCATCGTGCGGCGTTTCGGCGACGGCGTGCTCGGCTGGCTCGCGCAGGCGCGCGGTGAAGCGCCCGATCCGCGCGTCTGGTTCGCCGCGCCGCCGTCGTTTCACGCGTCGCTCGAATTGCAGGCGCGCGTGGAGAGCGCCGAGGCGCTGCTCTTTGCCGCGCGCCGGCTCGTGATGCAGCTGGCCGGCTGGCTGGCCGCGCAGCACGCGGCGTTGAGCGGCTTCGAGCTGCGTCTGGAGCACGAGCTGGCTTCGCGTCACGCGCCGCGCACGTCTAGCCTCACGATCGCCTGGGCGTCGCCTTCGCGCGACGCCGAGCATCTGCTATGGCTGCTTCGCGAGCGCCTGAATCAGACCGAGCTCGCCGCGCCCGTGATCGGCCTTGCACTCGTCGCCTCGCAGGTGAGCGAATACGCGGCGCCCACCGACACGCTCTTTCCGATGGCCGAGGCCGCCGAGGCGTCGCTCGGGCAGCTCTTCGAACGCATCGGCGCGCGGCTTGGCGAGCAGAACGTGCTGCAGCTTTTCATCGAGGACGATCATCGGCCCGAACTGGCGATGTCGGCCCGGCCTTACCGCGAGAGCGGCGCGAAGCGTACGCGCAAGCCGCGCAAGGCCGGCAAGCCGCAGCAGGACGCCGGCGCGAGCGCGCCCGTGCAAAGCGCCTTCGACCTGCCCGAGGTGCCGCTGCCGACCCAGCCGCGCCCGGCGTGGCTGCTCGAAAAGCCGCTCAAGCTCGCGACGCGCGGCGACCGGCCCGTTTATCGACGGCCGCTGAAGACGCTCACGCGGACCGAGCGCATCGAGTCCGGCTGGTGGGACGGCGAGGGCGTCGGGCGCGACTACTACGTCGCCGCCGACGACCAGGGCCGCATGTTCTGGCTGTATCGCGAGCGCATTGGCGGGCAGTGGTATCTGCAAGGGCTTTTCGGCTAGCGCTTATTCGTCGTTCTTTCGGATTTCAGGAATCATGTCGATCAGCGGGACGGGCGCGTCGTCGCCTCCACAGTTGCCGGCGCAGTGGGCCGCGCAGCTGCCTGACTACGCCGAGCTGCACTGCCTGACCAATTTCACCTTCCTGCACGGCGCGTCGCGCCCGGGCGAGATGGTCGAGCAGGCGATCCGCCACGGCTACCGCGCGCTCGCGATCACCGACGAATGCTCGTTCGCGGGCGTCGTGCGCGCCTGGAGCGCGCTCAACGAATACGACGAGGCGCGCAAGAAGGCGTATGACGAAGCCGTGCGCGAGGCCCGCGAACGCGGCGGCCATACCGCCGCCGCAGCCCTGGGCCCGTTCGAGCCGTCGCTGCACCTGCTCACCGGCAGCGAGCTGAATCTCGTCGACGAACATGGCGCACCGTTCTGCACGATCGTTGCGCTCGCCATGACCCGCGAAGGCTACGGCAATCTTTGCGAGCTGATCACGCTTGCGCGCTCGCGGACGGCAAAGGGCAGCTATCGCGTGCATCCCGCCGATTTCACCGAGCCCGGGACGGGCTTCGAGCATCTGAAGCACTTGCGCGAGTGCGTGTTGCTGCTCGTGCCGCAGCGCACGGCCACGCTCGCGCAAACGCTGCGCGCCGCGCACTGGCTCGCGGGGTTCGCGGCCGAGCGCGCCTGGCTCGCGCTCGAACTCTGGCAAACCGGCGGCGACGACACGCAGATCGAAGTGCTGCGCCACGTCTCGCAGGAGAGCGGCCTGCCGCTCGTCGCGGCGGGCGGCGTGCTGATGCACGCGCGTTCGCGCAAGCCGTTGCAGGATACGCTGAGCGCGATCCGTATCGGCAAGCCGCTCGCTTCGTGCGGGCGCGCGCTGGAGGCGAATGCGGAGCGGCATCTGCGCTCGCGCGTGCGGCTTGGCGCGATTTATCCGCGCGAGGCGCTCGACGCGACACTCGACGTCGCGCGCCGCTGCACGTTTTCGCTCGGCGAGCTGGCCTACGAATATCCCGAGGAACTGGTGCCGCCCGGCGAGACGCCGCAGTCGTGGCTGCGCAAGCTCGTGATGAAGGGCGCACTGGAGCGCTGGCCCGACGGCCTGAACGACAAGCGCCGGAATCAGATCGAACAGGAGCTCGAGCTCATCGACGAGCTGAAGTACGAGAAGTACTTCCTCACGGTGCACGACATCGTCCGCTTCGCGCGCGATCAGAAGATCCTGTGCCAGGGGCGGGGCTCGGCGGCGAACTCGGTGGTCTGCTACTGCCTGAAGATCACGGAGATCGACCCCGTGCGCATGAACATGCTCGTGGCGCGTTTTCTCTCTCGCGCGCGCAACGAGCCGCCCGACATCGATGTCGACTTCGAGCATCAGCGCCGCGAAGAGGTCATTCAGTACATCTATCGCAAGTACGGCACGCGCCGCGCCGCGCTGGCCGCGACGCTCATCACCTATCGCTCGCGCAGCGCGTTGCGCGATGTCGGCAAGGCGCTCGGCCTCGACAGTGCGCTCGTCGAAAAACTCTCGGGCGCGCATCAGTGGTGGGACGGCCCCGATTCGATTGCGCGCCATCTGGAGGAAGCGGGCTTTTCGCCCGACTCGCACGTCACGCAGCAGCTCATCCGCCTCACGCGCGAGCTGCGCGGTTTTCCGCGCCATCTCTCGCAGCACGTGGGCGGTTTCGTGATCGCGCGCGACAAGCTCTCGCGCCTCGTGCCGATCGAAAACGCGGCGATGAAGGACCGCTACGTGATCGAGTGGGACAAGGACGATATCGACGCGCTGCGGCTGCTGAAAGTGGACGTGCTCGCGCTCGGCATGCTCTCGGCGATCCGCCGCTCGCTTGAATTCGTGGCGCTCAGGCGCGGGCTGCCCGAGATGCGCGTGCAGGACATTCCGGTCGAGGACCCGGCGGTGTATCGCATGTGCGCCAGGGCCGATACGGTCGGCGTGTTCCAGATCGAGTCGCGCGCGCAGCAGAGCATGTTGCCGCGTTTGCGGCCGCGCACGTACTACGACCTCGTGATCCAGGTGGCGATCGTGCGGCCGGGGCCGATCCAGGGCGACATGGTGCATCCGTACCTCAAGCGCCGGCACGGCGACGAGGCGGTGGAATATGCGAAGGAAGAATTGCGCCCGGTGCTCGAACGCACGCTCGGCGTGCCGATCTTCCAGGAGCAGGTGATGCATCTCGCGATGGTCGCCGCCGACTACACCGGCGAGGAAGCCGACAAGCTGCGCCGCGCGATGGCCGCATGGCGGCGCGATGGAGACCTGCGGCCGTATCAGGCCGATCTCACGAAGCGCATGCTCAAGAAGGGCTACTCGCTGGAATTCGCCGAGCGCATCTGCAAGCAGATCGAGGGTTTCGGCGACTACGGCTTTCCGGAAAGCCATGCGGCGAGTTTCGCGCTGCTCGTCTACACGAGTTCGTGGCTCAAGCGTTACGAGCCCGCGGCATTTCTGGCAGGATTGCTGAATAGTCAGCCGCTCGGTTTCTATTCGCCTTCCCAGCTCGTGCAGGATGCGAAGCGTCACGGCGTGCAGGTGCGCGCGCCCGATATCGCGTTAAGCGACTGGGCGTCGGTGCTGGAGCGGCGCGGCGCACCCGGCGAGCGGCTCGATGACGAGGCGGTTCGCGCGCGCAACGCCGAGGGGCTGCGTTATCGCGCGCTGCTGGGCGCGGCCGCGTTGACGCGCAGGGGCACGCTCAAGCGCGGCGGCCGGCGGCACAGGTTCATGGACGGCCTCAAGCGCGTCGTGCGCTCGCGCATTGCGCTTGCGCCGCGGCGCTATGGACGCGGCGGCCCGGCCGTGCGCCTCGGCTTCAGTCTCATCAAGGGCTTTTCCGAAGATGCCGCGCGGCGTGTGATTGAGGCGCGCGATCGTGCGCCATTCACCGACGTCGACGATCTCGCGCGCCGCGCGGCGCTCACGCGGCGCGAGCTGGAGGCGCTGGCGGCGTCGAACGCGCTCGCGAGCATCGCGGGCCATCGGCGCGAGGCGTGGTGGGCCGTGACCGCGCAGCACGCGGTGCCCGCGCTGTTGCGCGACGCGCCCGTGGCCGAGGCGCCGCTGGCGTTGCCGCGCGCTTCCGAAGGCGCGGAAATCGTCGCCGATTACGCGAGCCTGCGTCTCACGCTCAATCGCCATCCGCTCGAGCTGCTGCGCCACGGACTCGCGAAGCAGCGCTTTCGCACGGCGGAGCAACTGGCGCACTGCCGGCACGGCATGCTCGCGCGCGTGTGCGGGATCGTGACGGTGCGGCAGCGGCCGGGCACGGCGAACGGCACGATCTTCGTATCGCTCGAGGACGAGACCGGCAGCGTCAACGTGATCGTGCACGCGTCGCTCGTCGAATCGCAGCGCAAGGAACTGCTAGGGTCTTCGCTGCTGGCGGTGGCGGGCGTGGTGCAGCGCGAGGGCGAGGTCGTGCACCTAGTGGCGCACCGGCTGGAGGACCACAGCCGGCTGCTCGGGCGGCTCGCGACGGAGAGCCGCAATTTTCACTGAATTCTCGCTGGCGAGCGGCTGGCTCGCCGCTACGCGTTGCGCTGCCCGCCGTCTCTCATGAAAGCGTCGAGCACGGCGCGAATCGCCACGTCGAACGGCGTGCGGCGGCCCATCCCCAGTGTTTCGAGGCGGCTCGAATCGAGATGACAGTCGCGCGGGCGCGGCGTGGCGTCGGTGGGCGTCGGCTGGGCGAGCAGACGCGCCTCTACGCCAAGTGCCTGGGCGATGCATTGGGCGATGTCGTACTTCGTCATCGGCTCGTCGCCGGACCACTGCGCGACCCCGCACACGGGCTTGCCATCCGCGCAGCGCAGTAACAGTTCGCGGATCACGAACGCCACGTCGGGCGTGAAAGTGGGGTAGCGCGTGGCCCACGCGTCCATCGGTGCCGCCTGCGCCCCGGGCTTTCCCGAAGCGACGATGGCTGGCACGAGACTCGTGACCGCGGATTCGTGCCAGCCGACGATCGGCCCGTATAGCAAGGGCAGGCGCAGCACGAGGGCGTTGTCGCTGGTTTCGAGCAAGGCCCGTTCACCTTCGAGCTTGCTGTGGCCGTAGGCGTTGAGCGGATTCGGCGTGTCGTCGACGCGGTATGGCGGCTGCGTGCCGTCGAACACGTAATCGGTGGAGATCGACAGCACCCACGCGCCGCGCTGCCGCGCCGCCGCAGCGATGCTGCGCACCGCATCGACGTTGAGCGCGCGCGCCGCCGCCGGATCTTGCTCGCACACGTCGGGGCGGCGCTCGGCGGCGGCCAGCACGATCGCGTCGGGCGCCTCGCGCTCGACGAAGGCGTTCACGGCCTGCGCGTCGCGCACGTCGAGCACAGTCTGCTGCGGGCCGCCGTGACGGAACGCGGTCGGCACGACTTTCCAGGTGGTCACGGCGGCGAGTTCGCGCACCACGGCGCGCCCGAGCAGGCCAGACGCGCCGATCACGGCAACCTTGAACATGGCTCGGCCCGTCAGACGCTGGCCGTGCCGACGACGGTGTAGCCGGCTTCGTCGATCGCCGACTTCAGGACTTCGGCGCTCTGGCTCGATTCGACCTTCACGCGGCCGGCAGCCAGATCGATCTCGACCCTGGCTTGTGCGTCGTGTTCGTGGATCGCGCGCGTGACGGCGCCTACGCAGTGCTGGCAACTCATGCCTTCGACGTTGAACTGGATCATCGTGTGTTCCTTTTTTCAGAGATTGAGGCTTGTTACTACTCGATATGAGGCCGCCGGCGGATTATGCCAGCGGGGACCGCTTGTCGCGCTGGACCTTCCCATCATGGGAAGGTGTACGATCAAAACCATCGACCAAACGATTGACCAGACAGCGGGAGAACGGCGTGAACATCGGCGAAGCGGCTCGTGAATCGGGCGTTACGGCAAAAATGATCCGGTACTACGAAAGCGTCGGGCTGCTGGCGCCCAAAGGGCGCACGGAGTCCGGCTACCGGGTCTATGGCGCGGAGGAAGTGCATTCGCTGCGCTTCATCCGCCAGGCGCGCCGGCTTGGTTTTCTGGTGGAGGACATCCGGCGCCTGCTGGCGCTCTGGCACGACCGCTCCCGCGCGAGCGCCGAGGTCAAGTCGATCGCGCTCGAACATGTCGCCGAACTCGACCAGCGCATCGCCGAGCTCTCTCAGATGCGCGACACGCTCGCCCACCTGGCTTCGCACTGCCAGGGCAATGACCGGCCCGACTGCCCGATCATCGAGCGGCTTGCCGACGTTGCCACGACAGACTGCCCCGGGCCGGGCCACGTCCACTGAACGCAGGTGCAACCGCGGCGGGCAAATTGACGCAACCGCATTGGCTGCGTGCACCGTATTAGTGCAATTTGGCGTGATTGCGCCTAAGCGCCAGCGAAGTCGCTGGGAAATGTGTCGATAAAACATGATGTTGCCGATTCGTATTCCAAGGTCATTCCAAATTGGAATGCACGGTATTCGGGCAATTCACTAGCAAAGTTCGGTGCAACCGTTATAATGCGGGTTATCCCTAATGAGGGTTATCCCTGATGCGACTTCACCGGGGATCGCCGAACCGAATCCTTGGAGCACACCATCATGTTTGCATTCCTTCTTGAAAAGCTGAGCAACTGGTTTGAAACTGCCGAACGTCGTCGCCGCGAAGCGTATCTCGCATCGTCCGCCGATATGGTGCAGCTCGAGCAGCGCATTCGTACGATCGAATCGAACGGCTACAACTCGCTGTAAGCCAGTTTCAACCGGGCTTCAGTCCGGTTGGAGCCGCACTATCTCAAGCCCCGCATTGGCGGGGCTTTGTCATTTCTGCACCGCCGATGGCCGATGGAACAGAGTCTGAGCCTTCCCACCGGGGTAAGGTAAAGTCTTTTTTGCGACGAGCCGTCATAGCAATGGTGTCGCTTTCTCTCCGGGGGCCGTTCATGGTGCAAGACCGCATTTCCCACCGCACGTCCGTGTCGCCTCGCCGCGTGTTGCGTCGTTTTTCTGTTACGCGTGCGGGTCTGATCGCCGTTGTCATGGCGTGCGCCAGCGCCGGCGCACATGCCGGGCAGCCGCTCATTCTGGATACACAAAGAGGGATTAGCGACGGCCAACCGGGGCTGGTGCTGCAAAACGCGCCCCTCTCGCACGAGCCGATGGTTCAGGCGGTGCAACCGGCGGGTCTCGCACCGGATTCGTCGCAGCCCTACGTCGTCGCGCCGTACGTGGAAGTGCAGCAGGGCGGCGGGCGGCCGACTCCGCCGCCGCGTCCCCCGCATCATCGTCCAACGCCGCCGCTTCCCCAGCCGCTGCCGTCCGGGCAGTGACGCCGCTCGTGCGGGGTTGAGTCCGCGGGCTCAGTCGCCGCGCGACTCGATCCTGAATTGTGCGCCGGCGTCCTGGCCGAGCGTTTTCACGAGCCACGGCAGCGCCTCTTTCATCGCCGCTTCGAGCGTGTAGGGCGGGTTCAGGATGAACATGCCGCTGCCGTAAAGGCCGAAGCCGTCTTCTGGCGGGTTGCTCACCGAAAGCGTGAGGTGCAGCCAGTTCTTGTTCTGCAGGCGCTTGAGCTGCTCCGGGAAGCGCTGCGATTCGGGACGCGTGACCTGCGGATACCAGACCGCGTACGTGCCGTTCGCGAAGCGTTTGAGGCTTTCCTCGACGCACGCCAGCGTGCGCGCGTAGTCGCGCTTGTCCTCGAAAGACGGGTCGATCAGCACGAGCGCCCGGCGCGGCGGCGGGGGCAGGAGCGGCTTGATGCCGTCGAAGCCGTCGCCCGCGTAGATCATTACGCGGCGGCCCGCGTCGTGGAAGCGGTGGCGCAGCACGTCGATTTCCGTGCTGTGCAATTCGAACAGCCGCATGCGGTCCTGCTCGCGCATGAGACGCCAGGCGAGATAGGGCGAGCCGGGGTAGAAGCGCAACTCACCGTCGGGGTTCAGCGCCGCCACTTCGTCGACGTAGTCGGCGAGCGCCGCAGGCAGGTCGTTGCGGCCCCACAGCTTGCCGATGCCGGTGTCGAACTCGGCGTTCTTCGTCGCGTAGCCTTCGCGCAATGCATAGGCGCCGGCGCCCGCGTGGGTGTCGATGTACCAGTACGCCTTGTCCTTCTTGCTGAGGTAATGCAGCAGTTGCACGACGACGGCGTGTTTCAGGACATCGGCATGATTGCCGGCGTGGAAGGCGTGACGGTAGCTCAGCATGATGGACGGGACACGAGGTCCGGTGAGAACGGGGAAGACGGCAGCGGCGGCGCGATGACGGCGGCGCCTGCGAGGCCGCGTATTGTACGCCACAGCAAGTACGCCACCGCAATACGTGACCCGCAGTACGCCGCCCGGCCGGCTACGCCGGCGCGCGAGCCCACCCCACGGTTTCGGCCGCGCCGCGCCTTCCGGGCATGCGCGCTACGTCAGTCGTAAGCGTCGCCGACGATCGCCTCGATCTGCGCCTTGATGTCCGGCGTGATCTTTTCCGCCACGTCGCGCGCTTTCATGTTTTCGCCGATCTGCTCGATGCGCGAGGCCCCGGTGATGACCGTGCTCACGCGCGGATTCTTCAGGATCCACGCGAGCGCCAGTTGTCCCACCGAACAGTCGAGCTGTTTCGCGAATTCGGCGAGCTTGCCGACGATCTCGTTCTTGTCGGGGTCGGTGACGTTCTTGCGCAGCCAGTCGTAGCCCTGCAGTTCCGCGCGGCTGCCCGACGGCACGCCGCCGCGGTACTTGCCGGTGAGCAGACCCGAGGCGAGCGGGCTCCATGTGGTGAGGCCGAGGCCGATGTCCTCGTAGAGCCGACGGTATTCGTCTTCCACGCGGGTGCGGTGGAACAGGTTGTATTGCGGCTGCTCCATGGCCGGCTTGTGCAGGTGATGGCGCTCCGCGATTTCCCACGCGGCGCGGATTTCGTCGGCGCTCCACTCCGAGGTGCCCCAGTAGAGCGCCTTGCCGCGCGTGATCATGTCGCTCATCGCCCAGACGGTTTCCTCGACCGGCGTGTTCGGGTCGGGGCGGTGGCAGAACACGAGATCGACATAATCCAGCTGCAGCCGCTTGAGCGAGCCGTCGATGGCGTCCATGAGGTACTTGCGGTTGAGCGTGTGGTACTGGTTGGGCGCTTCGTTCAAGCCCCAGTAGAACTTGGTCGAGACCACATAGCTCACGCGCGGCCACGCGAGCTCCTTGAGCGCCTGGCCCATGAGCTCTTCCGACTTGCCGCCGGCGTAGGCCTCGGCGTTGTCGAAGAAGTTGATGCCCGCGTCGCGCGCCGCCGCGAGCGATTCGCGCGCGAGCCTGGCGTCGACCTGGTTGCCGTAGGTGACCCACGAGCCGATGGACAGTTCGCTTACCTGCAGGCCTGAGCGGCCCAGTCGCCGATAGTTCATTAACGCCTCCTTGTGAGCCGATAAACCTAGCACGACTTGGCCGTTGCTGCTGAACGGCTTGCGCCGCGCGCGCCGCGCCTTGCAGTGCGGCGAAACTCGCTTTTGCCTGTCGTGCTCGATGCTTCGACGAGGCGCCTTCATGCACAATAGCCTGGTTGGCCGCGACGCAACATCCGGCCGGATGGCATACGCCATTCGTCAGGTTTGACGGCGCGCGCTCCGAGGTTTCATCCTGTCCCGTTCACTCACCTGGAGGTGCCCGATGTCGTCTCTCTCCCTGAACACGAAACTCGATGGCAAGGTCGCCGTCGTTACCGGCGCGGCCAGCGGCATTGGCAAGCAGATTGCCCTCACGCTCGCGCAGGCGGGCGCCGCTGTCGCCATCGCCGACCTGAACCAGAGCGGTGCGGACGCCGTGGCCGAGGAGATCAAGGGCGCAGGCGGCAAGGCCATCGGCGTCGCCATGGATGTCACGAGTGAAGAGGCCGTGAATCAGGGCATCGACCGCGTTGGGGCTGAACTCGGCCCGGTGGATATCCTGATCTCGAACGCCGGCATCCAGATCGTGAACCCGATCGAGAACTACGCGTTCTCCGACTGGAAGAAGATGCAGGCCATCCACGTGGACGGCGCGTTCCTCACCACCAAGGCGGTGCTCAAGCACATGTACAAGGACGACCGCGGCGGCGTCGTGATCTACATGGGATCGGTGCATTCGCACGAAGCGTCGCCGCTCAAGTCGGCCTATGTCGCGGCCAAGCACGCGCTGCTCGGCCTCGCGCGCGTGCTCGCCAAGGAAGGCGGCAAGCACAACGTGCGCTCGCATGTGGTGTGTCCGGGCTTCGTGCGCACGCCGCTCGTGGAAAAGCAGATTCCCGAGCAGGCGAAGGAACTCGGCATCTCCGAGGAAGAAGTGGTCAAGCGCGTGATGCTCGGCGGCACGGTGGACGGCATTTTCACGACCGTCGAGGACGTCGCGCAAACCGTGCTGTTCCTCTCGGCGTTCCCGAGCGCAGCGTTTACGGGCCAGTCCTTCGTGGTGAGCCACGGCTGGTTCATGCAATAACGCAGGCATTGGGGCGAGGAGGCGCGGCAATGGCGCAACGCAAGAAGGGGCAGGTCCAGTCGAGCGCAGTCGACGACGAGGTCGGCGCGCATACCGGCGCGCGTATCGGGAACGCACCGCAGCCGCATGTTTCGCACTGCGGCGCGGAAGCGAAAGAATGGGAAACCATCGCGCTCACGCTGCAGGGGGGCGGTGCGCTCGGCGCGTATCAGGCGGGCGTGTACGAAGGGCTCGTCGAGGCCGGCATCGCGCCCAACTGGATCGCGGGTATCTCGATCGGCGCGCTCAATACGGCCATCATCGCGGGCAATGCGCCCGAACATCGCGTGGCGCGGCTGCGCGAGTTCTGGGAGACGATCTGCCAGCCCGCCTTCAGCTTCCCGTTGCCGCCCTTCGTCGAGCATGCGCTGTTCAATGCGAACGCCGCCGTGCGCAAGACCTTCACGGCCATGCAGGCGGCAGGCGCGATCGTGGAAGGGCAGAAGGGCTTTTTCGTGCCGCGCTTTCCGCCGCCGCTGCCCAACGGATCGGGTTCGCCCGAAACGGCCAGCTACTACGACACGAAGCCCCTCAAGGCCACGCTGGAACGCCTGTGCGACTTCGAACGCATCAACTCGGGCGAAACGCGCGTGTCAGTGGGCGCGGTCAACGTGGGCAGCGGCAACTTCGTCTATTTCGACAACAAGACCACGACCTTGCGGCCCGAGCATTTCATCGCCTCGGGCGCGCTGCCGCCGGGCTTCGCGGCGGTGGAGATCGACGGCGAGTACTACTGGGACGGCGGCCTGATGTCGAACACGCCGCTCTATGAGGTGATCCAGACCACGCCGCGGCGTGACACGCTCGCGTTCCAGGTCGATCTCTGGAGCGCGCGCGGGCCGGTGCCCGACAACCTCATCGACGTGCAGGGCCGCGTGAAGGACATTCAGTATTCGAGCCGCACGCGCCTCGTGACCGATATCCTGCAGCGCTCGCAGCGTTACCGGCATGTGCTGCGCGAGGTCCTCGATCGCGTTGCGCCCGAGCATCGCAATGACCCGTGGGTCGCGCTGGCGGACGAGCTTTCGTGCTCGAAGAAGTACAACGTGATCCACCTCATCTACCGGCAGAAGGAGTACGAGGGGCATTTCAAGGACTACCAGTTCGGCCTCTCGACCATGCACGAGCATTGGACTAGCGGCTTGCAGGACATCCGCGCCTCGCTCGCGCAGCCGGGCTGGCTCGACAAGCCGGACAACGACTCGGGCTTTGTTACGCACGATATCCATCGCGATTCGCGAGGCCACGGCGGCTGACGCTTTCCGGCAAGTTTTCCGCAACCTTCGCCAAAGAAAAAGGCGTCCGTTCGAAAGAACGGACGCCTTTTTTTATCGCGCCAGCAAGCCGCATCGGAGCGGCCTGTCTTGCTGGCGAACGACCTTACTTCAGCACTTGGGCAACGGCGCTCGCCACGACGTCGAGGTTGCGCGTGTTCAGCGCGGCCACGCAGATGCGGCCCGTGCTGACGGCATAGATGCCGAACTCTTCGCGCAGGCGGTCGACTTGTGCAGCGGTCAGGCCCGAGTACGAGAACATGCCGCGCTGCACGTTGATGAAGTTGAAGTCGCGGTCCACGCCGGCGGCCGTGAGGCGCTCGACGAGGCCCGTGCGCATCGCGCGGATGCGGTTGCGCATTTCGCCGAGTTCCACTTCCCACATGGCGCGCAGGTCGGCCGAGCCGAGCACGGCTGCGACCACCGAGCCGCCGTGCGTCGGCGGGTTCGAGTAGTTCGTGCGAATCACGCGCTTGAGTTGCGAGAGCACGCGCGACGACTCTTCCTTGCTGCTCGTGAGGATCGACAGCGCGCCCACGCGCTCGCCGTACAGCGAGAACGACTTCGAGAACGACGACGAGACGAACACGTTGAGTTCCGAAGCGGCGAAGAGGCGCACGACTTCGCCGTCTTCCGCGATGCCGTCGCCGAAGCCTTGATAGGCGATGTCGAGGAACGGCACGAGGCCTCGCGCCTTCACGACCTCGATGACCTGCTTCCACTGGTCGATCGTGAGGTCGACGCCGGTCGGGTTGTGGCAGCACGCGTGCAGCACGACGACGGTGCCGGCGGCGTAGCCGTTCAACGCGCTCAGCATGCCCTCGAAGTTCACGCCGTTGGTTTGCGCGTCGTAGTACGGATACGCGATGACTTCAAAACCCGCGCTTTCGAACAGGGCGCGGTGGTTTTCCCAGCTCGGGTCGCTGATCGCGACCTTGGCGCTCTGGTTCACGCGCTTGAGGAAGTCGGCGCCGATCTTGAGCGCGCCCGTGCCGCCCAGCGCCTGCGCCGTGACGACGCGGCCCGCGGCGATCAGCGGCGAGTCGTCGCCGAGCAGCAGCTTTTGCACCGCGGCGTCATACGCGCCGAGACCTTCGATCGGCAGGTAGCCGCGCGGCAGACCGGCTTCCACGCGGGCCTGTTCTGCTTCGCGCACGGCGCGCAGCAGCGGAATCTTGCCTTCCTCGTTGGTGTACACGCCCACGCCGAGGTTCACCTTGGTCGCGCGCGCATCGGCGTTATAGGCTTCGTTCAGACCCAGGATCGGGTCGCGGGGGGCGAGTTCGACAGCGGAAAAGAGGGACATGATCGTTCGGCAAAAGTGAAGGAAGATCGGTTGGGCCACATGCTGCATCGGCCACGGAACTCGCTATTGTAACGAATCCTCAAGCGGGATTTCCGCGGATTTGGCATTCTCCGCGCCGTTTTCAGGGCTATTTCCGGCACGATTGGGCGATTTCTGGCGCGTCGTTGCGCAGCGTTCGCCGCCCGTCGACCGTCGCCGCTGCGGGCGGCCCTTGCAGCACCGCCCGCCGCACCCCATCTAGCATCCAGACCCACCCAGGGCCACCCAGGCTCGCCCCTCGGCAAGATCCGGCGAGACGCTAGAATAGTTGTTTGCTTCGCGCACAGGATGCCCCACATGTCCGACCACACCGTCGCCGACGCGCCCGCGCTCGACGAGTCGAAATTCGTCCAGTACGAAGGCTCGCCGTTCCAGCTCTACCAGCCGTACCTGCCGGCAGGCGACCAGCCTACGGCCATCGAAACGCTCGTGGAAGGCGTGGAAGACGGCCTCTCGTTCCAGACGCTGCTCGGCGTGACGGGCTCGGGCAAGACCTATACGATGGCGAACACCATCGCGCGCCTCGGCCGCCCGACCATCGTGTTCGCGCCGAACAAGACGCTCGCCGCGCAGCTCTACGCCGAATTCCGCGAGTTTTTTCCGCGCAACGCTGTCGAGTACTTCGTCTCGTACTACGACTACTACCAGCCGGAAGCCTATGTGCCGCAGCGCGATCTCTTCATCGAGAAGGATTCGTCGATCAACGAGCACATCGAGCAGATGCGGCTTTCGGCCACCAAGAGCCTGATGGAGCGGCGCGACGTGGTGATCGTCGCGACGGTCTCGGCGATCTACGGTATCGGCAATCCGTCCGAATACCACCAGATGATTCTCACCCTGCGCCACGGCGACAAGCTCGGCCAGCGCGACGTCATCGCGCGCCTGATCGCCATGCAATACACGCGCAACGAGCAGGACTTCCAGCGCGGCACCTTCCGCGTGCGCGGCGACACCATCGACATTTTCCCGGCCGAGCACGCCGAAATGGCCGTGCGCGTGGAACTGTTCGACGACGAAGTGGAAACGCTGCAGCTCTTCGATCCGCTCACGGGCCGCGTGCGCCAGAAGATTCCGCGCTTTACGGTGTATCCGTCGTCGCACTACGTCACGCCGCGCGAGACCGTGCTGCGCGCCGTCGAAACCATCAAGTTGGAATTGCGCGAGCGCCTCGAGTTCTTCCATACGGAAGGCAAGCTCGTGGAGGCGCAGCGCCTCGAGCAGCGCACGCGCTTCGATCTGGAAATGCTTCAGGAGCTGGGCTTCTGCAAGGGCATCGAGAACTACTCGCGGCACTTTTCGGGCGCGCTGCCCGGCGAGCCGCCGCCCACGCTCGTCGATTACCTGCCGACCGACGCCATGATGTTCCTCGACGAATCGCACGTGCTGATCGGCCAGTTCAACGGCATGTACAACGGCGACCGCGCGCGCAAGGAAAATCTCGTCGATTACGGCTTCCGGCTGCCTTCGGCGCTGGATAACCGGCCGCTCAAGTTCAACGAGTTCGAGCGCAAGATGCGCCAGGTGGTATTCGTCTCGGCCACGCCGGCCGACTACGAGAAGAGGGTGACGGGCCAGATCGCCGAGCAGGTCGTGCGGCCCACGGGCCTGGTCGACCCGATGATCGAAGTGCGGCCCGCATCGACCCAGGTCGACGACGTGCTCGGCGAGATCAACGAGCGCGTGGCCGTGGGCGAGCGCGTGCTCGTTACCACGCTCACCAAACGCATGGCCGAGCAGCTCACCGAGTTCCTGGCCGACCACGGCGTGAAGGTGCGCTATCTGCACAGCGACATCGACACGGTCGAGCGTGTGGAGATCCTCCGCGACCTGCGTCTGGGCACGTTCGACGTGCTCGTGGGCATCAACCTGCTGCGCGAGGGCCTCGACATTCCCGAGGTCTCGCTCGTGGCGATTCTCGACGCCGACAAGGAAGGTTTCCTGCGCGCCGAGCGCTCGCTTATCCAGACGATCGGCCGCGCTGCGCGCAACGTGAACGGCAAGGCGATCCTCTACGGCGACCGTATGACCGACTCGATGCGGCGAGCGATCGACGAAACCGAGCGCCGCCGCGCCAAGCAGATCACCTTCAACGAGGAGAACGGCATCGTGCCGCGCGGCGTGGTCAAGCGCATCAAGGACATCATCGACGGCGTCTACAACGTCGATGATGCCCGCGCCGAACTGCGCGAGGAGCAGGAGCGAGCGAAGTTCGAGGACATGTCCGAGAAGCAGATCGCCAAGGAAATCAGGAAGCTCGAAAAGCAGATGATGGACTACGCGAAGAACCTCGAATTCGAGAAAGCCGCGCAGACGCGCGACCAGCTCGCCGTGCTGCGCCGGCGCGTATTCGGGGCGAACGTGGGCGACCATCCGATCTGACAGGCTTCGAGCAGGCTGTGAGTTCGGGCTGGCAGGGTGGCATGCACGTCGCTCTGCGCCTGCCTCGATCCAGAATTCATTCCATTTACCTCTCGAGCACTCGCGGCCCTGCAATCGTGCTGCAAGGCGTCCTAAGCCTGTGTTAACAAAGCGCTGCTAAAACCCTGTTCCGCTGAGGCTTTTCGTGGCGCTGAATTTGTCCCTCATCTGCATCGGTGTTAAACTCCGCCATTATTGAGAATTGTTCGCATTAACTTTTTCATGTGCATGCGGCAGGCTCAGCGGGTTGTAACCCTCATATAAAAACCAGGAGTTTCGATGCGGATTCACACTCTCTTGCGCGGCGCTGCCGTCATCGCGGCCGCCACGGCGGCAATTGCGGCCAATGCGGCTGAATACCCGATCGGCAAGCAAGCAATCCAGAGCGGCATGGAGATCGGCGCGGTCTATCTGCAGCCGATCACGATGGAGCCGGAAGGCATGATGCGCAAGGCATCGGATTCCGATATTCACCTCGAATCGGACATCCACGCGGTCAAGAACAACCCCACCGGCTTCGCCGAAGGTGACTGGATGCCGTATCTGCAGGTTCACTACGAACTGACGAAGCCGGGTTCGAGCTATGTGCAAAAGGGCGACCTGATGCCGATGGTTGCGAACGACGGCCCGCACTATGGCGACAACGTGAAGCTGGCCGGTCCCGGCAAGTACCACCTCAAGTTGATCGTGGACGCGCCGATGCAGACGGGCCACATGGCGTTCGGCCGTCACGTCGACAAGGAAACGGGCGTGGGCCCGTGGTTCAAGCCGGTCACGCTGGAATACGATTTCCCGTTCGCGGGCATCGGCAAGAAGGGCGGCTACTAAGCCGTCGCGAGGCAGCTCGGGCGGCGGCGCGCATCTTGTGCAGCGCCGCCGCATGAATGGCAGCAAGGAGCAGGTAAAACCAATGACTGAAATGCGGAAGTTTGCGGCGCTCGCGCTCAGCGCGTCTTTTGCGGTGTCGCTGGCGGGCGTGGCCACGACGGCGCACGCCGAAGATCTGCCCACGTTCAAGCTCGAAATGACCGACGGCAAGCTCAACCCCGCGCGCATCGAAGTGCCGGCGGGCAAGCGCATCAAGATCGAGGTGCGCAATACGGGCAAGGGCGCGGCGGAGTTCGAGAGCGTGCAGCTGCGCAAGGAGAAGGTGCTGGCGCCGGGCGCGGACTCGTTCGTCGTGATCGCCCCGCTCGATCCGGGCGAGTACAAGTTTTTCGACGATTTCCATCAGCAGGCGCAGGGCGTGATCGTCGCCAAGTGAGCATTGAGAAGTCAGGCCGCTGGCGCGTATCGCCGGTAGCAGGAGGTGTTGAATGGGTCAGGTGATGTTCATCGTATGGCGGGAGAGCGTCGAGGCGCTGCTCGTCGTCGGGATTCTTTATGCGTGGCTGAAAAACGGCGACGCGGATGCGCGGCGCGGCGTGCCGTACCTGTGGGGCGGCGTGGCGCTCGGCATTCTTGCCGCCATCGGCCTCGGCGCGGCGCTGGTCGGCTTTACCGAAGTCCTGTCGGGCGACGCGCAGGACTACTTTCAGACCGGCATGGTGCTGGTGGCGTGCGTGCTGATCGTGCAGATGGTGCTGTGGATGAAGCAGCACGGCCGCACGCTCAAGCGCGAGATGGAAGAGTCGCTGGAACAGAGCACGCGCGACGCGAACTGGTGGGGCGTGACGATTCTTGTCGCGCTTGCCATCGCGCGTGAGGGCAGCGAGACGGTGATCTTTCTCTACGGCCTCGGCTTCGGCCAGTCGGGCCATGTGGACGCGAGTCAGTACCTCGCGGTGCTGATCGGCCTCGCGCTTGCGTTTCTCACGTTCTATCTCCTGCAACTGGGCGGCAAGATCTTCTCGTGGCGGCACTTCTTCCGCGTCACCGAGATCATGCTGCTGTTCCTCGGCGCGGGTCTGTTCCAGAGCGGCGTGGACAAGCTGATCGACAAGGAAATCCTGCCGACCCTCGTCGACCAGGTGTGGAACTCCTCGGCGATCCTCGACGACTCGAGCACCTTCGGCTCGCTCGTCGCGACGCTCACGGGCTACCGCGCGCATCCGGCGCTCATGAACCTGATCGCCTACGCCGTCTACTGGCTCGTGGTGTGGTTCCTCGTGCGGCGCGCCACCGGCCGCGCGGGTGCGGTTGCGAAGAGGAAGGCAGCATGAGTTGTGCATCCGCTCGCCCGACGCAGGCAAACGGGCGCCCTGGCAAGCTCGCCCAGGCGGGCCAGTGGATGCAACGTCACGGCGCGGCGATCCGCGCCGTGCAGTGGGCCGTGGTCGCTGTCTACGCGTTCCTGATTCTCGTGCCGGCGGCGATGCCGCTGCCCGGCGACACGGCGCACCTGTGGAACAACCTCACGCTCGCGGCGCAGTTCGTGTTCTGGGGCATCTGGTGGCCGTTCGTGCTGCTCTCGATGGTGATGCTCGGCCGCGTGTGGTGCGGCGTGCTCTGCCCCGAAGGCGCGCTCACCGAGTTCGCCAGCAAGTTCGGCCGGGGTCGCGCCATCCCGCACTGGATGCGCTGGGGCGGCTGGCCTTTCGTGGCCTTCGGTCTCACCACGATCTACGGACAGATGGTGAGCGTCTACCAGTACCCCAAGGCGGTGCTGCTGGTGCTGGGCGGATCGACGCTCGGCGCGATGGTGATCGGCTTTCTGTACGGGCGCGAAAAGCGCGTCTGGTGCAAGTATCTCTGCCCCGTGAACGGGGTTTTTGCGCTTTTGGCGCGTCTCGCGCCGTTTCGCTACAAGGTCGACGAAGACGCCTGGCGCAACTCCTACACACACGGCGAGCACGGCGGGCATCGCGTGATTCCCGTGAACTGCGCGCCGCTCGTGCCGCTGCGCAACATGAAGGGCGCGGCGCAGTGCCACATGTGCGGTCGCTGCAGCGGCCACCGCGACGCCATCGCGCTCTCGTGGCGCTCGCCGGCGGAAGAAGTGGTCGAACTCGGCGACAGCCAGGCCAGCGCGTGGGACACGGCACTGATTCTCTACGGCCTGCTGGGCGTGGCGATCGGCGCTTTCCACTGGACCGGCTCGCCGTGGTTCATCGGCATCAAGCAGTGGCTAGCGGGCTGGCTCATCGACCGCGACATCACGTGGCCGCTCGACACCAACGCGCCGTGGTTCCTGCTCACGCATTACCCGGCGCAGAACGACGTGTTCTCGTGGCTCGACGGCGCGATGATCGTCGGTTATATCGTCGCGACGGGGCTCGTCTATGGCACGGTGCTGCTCGCGATCCTCGCGGGCTCGACTGCCGTGCTCGGGCGTTTCGAGATGCGGCGTGTGCATCACTTCGCGCAGTCGCTGATCCCGCTGGCGGGGGCGGGCGTGTTCCTCGGCCTGTCGGCCACGACGCTCTCGCTGCTGCGCGCGGAGCACGTGCCGCTCGACTGGGCCGCCGAGGTGCGCATTGCGATTCTGGTCATCACGAACCTCTGGAGCGCCTGGCTCGCGTGGCGCGTAACGGGGCGCTACAGTTCGCGGTTCTGGCAGCGCGCGCTCGCGCTCGCGGGCTTCGCGCTCGCGCTCGCCGTGGTGGACAGCGCGTGGTGGCTCATGTTCTGGGGCTGGGTGCGCTGAGCATGCTGCGGCGTTTCTTCATCTGCCGCTGATATAGGCGACATACGAGGGATCATTGCGTCGCGGCACAAGTCTGGGTGTTACTCTCAAAACCGGGTTGGCGATTTCGCCAAACCCGGTTTTTGACTTTTCGGAGAGACGCATGCGAACGCGAGCAGTACTGACCGATGAAGACGTGATCCGGGTAGCCGACGCGGCCGTCGCGCACGCCCGCTCGAATGAATGGAACGTGACGATCGCCATCGTCGATGACGGCGGCCATCTGCTGTATTTGCGCCGCCTCGACGGCGCCGCGCCCGTCAGCGCGGAGATCGCCGTGGCCAAGGCCCGCACTGCGTCGCTGGGCCGCCGCGAGAGCAAGATGTACGAGGACGTGATCAAGCAGGGCCGCACGGCGTTCCTGAGTGCGCCGCTCACCGGCATGCTGGAAGGCGGCGTACCTGTGAGCGTGAACGGCGACGTGATTGGCGCGGTCGGGGTCTCGGGCGTGAAGTCCGATCAGGATGCCGCCATTGCGCGTGCGGGCATAGCGGCGCTCGGGGTGGAGTAAGCCCATCCATCGTCGCGCCTGGCGACGCCAGAAAAAACAAAAGCCGCGGACGGATGCCGCGGCGCTTGTCTCGGGCGGCTCACGCTTCGCGCGCCGCCCCGTGCTTTGCATGGGACCGGAGTAAGCGCTAAAGCGCCAACTCAGGATCGACACAGAGGTATGAGAACAAAAAAATGGCGTGGCTTGCTTCGACGGCCGGCTTGAAGCTTGAAGGATGTCTGCACGAAGGGGTCTAGATCTCGCGTGCAAGCCGTCGTTGCTGGCTAATGCCCCAACGCCTCTCGGTGGAGGCGGTCCCCACAATACCCGGTTGAAAACTGCTTGAAGCCTATTTCGTCAGGATCAGCTTGCCGAGCCGGGTGGCCCGCAGCTGATACGTTTCGCCGTTGTGCATGATGCTCACATGGCTGCGGCCTTGCAGCAGCGCCGCGCTATCCAGTTTCCTCTCGTCGCTTGCCGCGGCGACCGCCGGCTCGGCGCTCCTGCGCGGCTTGGGCTCTGCGACGGCAGGCTTCGGCCGCGCGCTGGTCAATGCCGAGCCGCCGTTGCGGCGCAAGCTTAGCGTGGAGGTGCGGTTCAGTTCGGTCATGAACGTGACGTCTTTGTCTCGATTCGATGGATCAATTCTAAATGATAATCGTTCGTATTTTCAACTATGAGATATTCATCGAAATCGAATGCCGATAGCCTGAGGCGAAGCGGGCGGTAGCGTGAATCGGCGCTTGCCGTGCCGCGCAGGGCGGGAGGGCAAGCGCCGGGGGCTTCAGTGCAGCGCGTTCGGCGCGCTGCCGTCGCCCTGCACGAACTGGCGGATGAGACGCACGGTGTCGATGTCCGACTCGCGATAGGCCGACTTCACGATCTCGGAAGTCTGCCGGTCGTCCTCGGTATCGGCGGTCGGCAGCGTCGTGCGGTACTCGAAGCGCAGAAAGAGCTGCAGCGGATCGGGCTGCTCGATCGTCATCGTGAGCGAGCCACCCACGTACTCGGCGGTCGCCATGATGTCGTAGCGCACGCTCTCATTAGGCGTGAGCGTGACGCGATCGCGTACCGTGGCGTGGCCATAGTGCAACTCGCGCTCCATCGTGCTCTCGGTGCGCGAGAGGATCGTGCAGCTGTCGAGCCCGATCACGAAGAGCTGCGGCTGCTCGGCGCGCAGCACGAGCCCTTCCCAGAGCTGCTCGCGCGTCATGGCCTCGACGAGCGGGTTCAGCGGATCGTTGATCTGGATGAGGTGTTCAAAATTCAAGGCGGCGCCTTCCTGTGTCTGTGTCCGCGCGCCGCCGCTCAAGCGACGACGAGACCCGTGCGGATCGTGATCGTGTTCGTGAGGACCTTGTGGACCGGGCAGGCGTTGGCGATCTGCAGCAGGCGCTCGCGCTGCTCTTCGGTGAGCGCGCCTTCGAGCACGATCTGGCGGTCGATCTTCGTGCCTTCGCTGCCGGTTTCCATCGCGAGCTTCACGCGTACGCCTTCGAGTGGCCACTCCTTGCGCTGCGCATACATCTTCAGCGTGATGGAGGTGCAGGCGCCAAGGCTCGAGAGCAAGAGCGAGAAGGGCGACGGTCCGCGGTCGCCGCCGCCGAGCGAGGCGGGTTCGTCGGCGATCCAGGTGTGGGTGCCGTCGTCGAACTGGACCTGATAGTTCGTCGAGCCAATGTGTGCGGTGACTGCGGGTTCGGCCATGCGCTCCTCGCGGACGGGACGGTTAAAGAGGGACGGACGCGCAACCTGTGGTGCGCGCCCCGCAAACCTTATTGTGACGGAAAGCGGGCGGGCCGGTAGCGATGCTTCGGAAACCCGCGTCCCGGCGCAACCCGGATTCAGTGCGCGATGCGCCCCATGCGCCCGGCCTGATAGTCGAGCACGGCCTGGCGGATCTCCTGCTCCGTGTTCATCACGAACGGGCCGTAGCGCACGACCGGCTCGTTCAGCGGCACGCCGCCGATCAACAGGACGCTGATCGGCGCGCTCGCGTCGGCCGGGGCGGCGAGCGTGACGGTGTCGCCGTCGCTCGCGAAGGTCACCATCTGCTGGGCATCGATCGCTCGCGCGTCGGGCCCGTACAGACCCGTGCCCGAGAGGCCGTACGCAAACACGCGATAGTCGCTTGGCACTGGTTGCTCCACGCGCGCGCCGGGCGCGAGCGTGAAGTGCTGGTAAAGGATGGGCGTGCGCGTTTCGATCGCGGCCTTCGCGCCCAGCGCTTCGCCGGCAATCACCTTCACCGAGACTTTGCCGTCCTTCGAGCGGCCCACCGGAATCTGCTCCGTGGGCAGTTCCTGGTAGCGCGGCGCCATCATCTTGTCGCGCGCGGGCAGATTCACCCACAACTGCAGGCCATGCATGCGGCCGCCCGTGCGCGTGAATTCGGGGTCGGGCATCTCGCTGTGGATCACGCCCGCGCCGGCCGTCATCCATTGCACGTCGCCGGGGCGCAGCGTGCCCGAATGGCCCGCCGAGTCCTTGTGGCCGAAGCGGCCTTCGACCATATAGGTGACGGTTTCGAAGCCGCGGTGCGGATGATCGGGCGCGCCCTTGGCCTCGCCGGGCGCGTAATCGACGGGGCCCATCTCGTCGAGCAGCAGGAACGGATCGAAGTCCATCAGCTGGCGGGTCGGAAACGGCCGATGGACGATGAATCCGCCACCCTCGGTGGTGCGAACCGCGGGATACACGCGTTCGATCGTACGGGACGTGGTCATGGATATCACCTCGAATTGTGGGAATTGCGTTATATGCGAAACAAACCGCTATTATAGGTAGCCAATTTGGCCTGTTTTACGGCCTCATCGCAATGGATTGTCCCATCGCTGGAACGACGACATGAAGATCGATTCGCATAACCTCAACGACCTGATGTACTTTTCGCAGGTGATCGAGCATGGCGGCTTTTCCGCTGCCGAACGCGTGCTCGGCATCTCGAAGTCGCGTCTGTCGCGGCGGGTGAGCGAACTCGAGGCCTCGCTCGGCGTGCGCCTGCTGCAGCGTTCCACGCGCAAGCTCGCGCTCACCGAAGCGGGCGAACTCTTCTACCAGCATTGCCGCTCGATGCTCGCCGAGGCGCAGGCCGCGGTGAACGTCGTTCAGTCGCTGCGCTCGTCGCCGCGCGGCACGGTGCGCGTGAGCGTGCCCGTCACGCTTTCGCAAACGATCTTTTCGCAGGTCATTCCGGAATTCATGCATCGCTACCCCGAGGTGCGGGTGGTGATGCGCGTGACGAACCGCGTAATCGACCTGTTCGAAGATTCGGTGGATATCGCGCTGCGCGTGCGCTCGGAGCCGCCGCAGAACGCCAATATCGTGGTGCGTCCGCTGTGGCGCACCGAGCAGATGCTGGTGGGCGCGCCGAGCCTGCTCGCGCAGAACGCGCCGCCGCTCACGCCAGACGACCTCACGCGCTTCGAAACGCTCGATACGCCCACGGGCGACGGCCGCCACGTGTTTCAGCTCATCGCACCCGATGGCACGCGACATTCGCACGAACACGAGCCACGCCTTATCACCGCGGACCTCACGACGATCCGTGAAGCGGCGCTGGAAGGCCTCGGCATCGCGGCATTGCCGGAGATGATGTACGGCGCTGCGCTGCGCTCGGGCAAGCTTTCACCGGTGATGCCGGGCTGGACGCTGCCGGTGCCGCAGCTCTATGCGGTATTTCTCTCGCGCCAGGGCATGGTTCCGGCCGTGCGTGCCTTTGTCGATTACCTCGTGGAAGTGCTCGATGCCGATAAGGGCTTGCAGCAGGAATGTCCGCTGAGAAGCGAGATCGCCGCGCTTGCAGCGCCTGCAGAAGGGCAGAGTGCACCCAGCAGAGAGGTTGGGTTGTCGCGCACAAAGAGCGCGAGCAGGATCGAAACGGCATGAAGCTTTGCGAACGTGCACGCGCGTGCGCTTGTATGAAACTTGAGTTTTCACGTAGTGCATTTGTGCGCAACGTTTAGCGCCATTTGTTTTTAGGCATTCAAGCGTGAGCGGCCATCGCTACATTCAATGGCCGAACTCTTGTAGGCGCGAAGCGAGAGGAATATATTGAAGTCCTTCTCGCCAAGCACCGGTCTTGAGCGGGAATTGATGGCCGCTATCATAGTGGGCCTTCAGGGCCGAAAGCGCAGTCCGTGTTGCCCACGGCAGTCGCATGTGCCGACGTGAACCGATCGATTGTCGGGGAGTCGCCGCCACCGCCCGAATGCGCCGCGTGCGCACGAAAAAAGGCCTTCATCTGACGATGAAGGCCTTTTACTTTGTACCGCTCAATTTTGCGCGCTGCGCGCAGTGACGCGATCAGTGATGCGCAGGGTCGGTGACGAAACCGAGCTTCGTGAGGCCGCCGCTTTGCGCGGCGGACATCACCTGGGCAACGCGTTCGTACTGCACCTTGCGGTCCGCGTTCAGATGCAGTTCCGGTTGCGGTGTCGTTTGCGCGGCTGCTGCGATCTTCTGGTTCAGCGCCGCGTCGTCGACCTGCGCGCCGTCCCACAGCACGGTGCCGTCCGCTTCGATCGAGATGTTGATCTGCGCGGGCTTCGCGTCTTCCTTCTGGCTGCTCGCATGCGGCAGGTCGATCTTCACGGCGTGACGGATCACGGGAATCGTCACCATGAAAACGATCAGGAGAACCAACATGACGTCGACGAGCGGCGTCATGTTGATCTCGTTCATCAGGCCATCGTCGTCGTCGCTGGCAAAGGGGCTCATCGCCATGATGCTTGCCTCCGCTCTTTAGTGGCTGCGCGCAGCGACACGCAGGTTGCTCGTGTTGCCTTCCTTCGCGCCGCCACGTGCGGTCGAGGTGAGGCGCGCGCCCGTCACGAAGAAGGCATGCAGGCCGTGCGCGAAGCGGTTGAGCTTCGTGACGATCGCCTTGTTGGCGCGGGTGAGGGCGTTATAGCCGAGCACGGCGGGAATCGCGACGAACAGGCCGAAGGCGGTCATGATGAGCGCTTCGCCCACCGGGCCGGCCACGGCGTCGATCGAGGTTTGACCCGTCGCGCCAATCGTAAGCAGTGCGTGATAGATTCCCCACACCGTGCCGAACAGGCCGACGAACGGCGCCGTGCTGCCGATCGAGGCGAGAATGGCGAGGCCGCTTTGCATCTTCGCGACCGACTCGTCCATCGTGTCCTTCAGGCAGCGCGTGACCCAGTCTGACACGTCCATGCGGTCGTGCAGATGCGGCTGCGTCTGATGATGGTGATCGGCGGCTTCCTGGCCCGACAGTGCAAGCGCGAGGAACGGGTTGTCTTCGCGCGAGCCGCTGCCGAGCTTCTTCACACCGTCGGCGAGATCGTCCGAGTGCCAGAACTGCTGCTCGGCGTTCTTCGTGAGGCGTTTGAGGCGCGCGACATTCCAGCCCTTCACGACGATCACGCACCACGACAGCACCGACATGATCAACAGCGCGAGCGCGATGCCGCGCGTCACGAAATCCCCTTGCGCCCAGACGTGGGCGATACCGTAGTTCTGCATTCCTGATCCTCTTTATTCAATTCATGTAAGCGTGTGGCTTCAGCCGGTCAATTATTCAGGCTGAACTCGAATGGTTGCGTGTAGGCTGCGCGGACGGCTTCGCCGTTTTCCAGGTACGGCTTGCACGAGCTTTGGCGCATCGCGTCGAGCGCGGCGTCGTCGAGGCGGGCGGAGCCGCTCGACTTCTTCAGTTCGATGTTCTCGATCTTGCCCGTGAGGCCCACGACGAAGTGCACGAATGCCGTGCCGGTTTCGCCGCGCCGGCGCGAAAGCGTCGGATAGTCGGGCTGCACGATGCGGCAGTCGAGGTGCGATACGTTCTTCGGCGCCGACAGCGCCATGGTCGGCTTGGCGTCGGTGGCCGCCGCGGCTTGCAGAGCGGGCGCGGGCGGCCTGGGAGCCGGCGGTGTGGGCGCGGTGGGCGCGGCCGACTCGATCGCGTGCTGCGAGGGCGCTTCGGCCACAGGCAGCGGCGTTGGCTTCGGCTTGGGCTGAACCTTCGGCGTCTCGCGCGTCACGTGCGGGACTGGCTTGGGCGGCGGTGGTGTGGGCGTGGACTGAATCGCAGCGGGGGCGGCGACCGGCTCGGGCTTGAGCAGTTCGGCCGTCATCGTCTGCGACTGGAGCGCAACGGGCGTCACGGGTTCGCGCTTCATCAGCACGACGGCGATGAGCGCGGCATGCAGCGCGACCACGATCGTGCTCGCAGTGACGACACGGCGATTGACGCGAACGGAGGGGGACGGCAGCGTGCCAGCGGTGGTTTGGAAAGCCTGCATGTTTAGCGTGGCTGCCATGCGGACGGCGGCGCGCAGGCGAACCGGCGCGTCGTGTCGGGCAGCTTTATTTGCGAAAGATCAACAGCGAGATGCACAACGTCGTTACGAATCCGAGCAGCAATTCCATCACGACCTCCTTTGAGGGTCACGAGCGGTAGCTGGCTGGTCGGGAGACGGGCTTGCTGTCGGCGGCGATTTGAGGTCCGCGGCGCGTGGCGCCTGAGGCGCCTTTGGCTAAACGGGCGGACGGGGCGGGCGCGCATCGGTGGCCGGATGCGCGCCATGGCTTCAGGCAGCCTTGCGCTCGTAAAACGTGAGCGGAACCGCAGGGGGGACCACCGCGGGGTGCGCCGGTTGCGTGACCCCGCAGCGGCTCGCACAGACACCGCTTTGCGCCATCACGTCACGAACGGATTCTTCGCACTTGCCGCAGCAGGTCGCGACGCCGAGCTCGAACTGCAGCTCGTCGAAAGAATCCATGCCTTCCTGAATGGAGGCGCGGATCGTCCGGTCGGAGACGGATTTGCAAACGCAGACAATCATGATGGACCGCAATAGAGAGAGTTAATGCGAATTATTATCATTATGTTTGCTGGGTTTGGCAAGCGCGTAGACGGATTTTTTGTAACATAACCGGATGCTTAGCAGGGGTTTTGCTTTGCGTCAGGAAAAGGCTAGCCAGGGTGGGGCGCTCGCCGAGGCATTTGACGGGCCGGCTAGCGGCTATCCGTTGTGTGACTGCTCGCATGATTGCGCGTTGCCGCCGGATCCCGCCAGCGGGCTTCTGACAGGAGTCAGACCGAACGAGGCAGGTGAGTCAGATGTGCGGAAACGGGGTTGAAACGCGAACGCCCGGGCGAGACGCGGATCGCCAACTTCGCGCCGCGCGCGGTGTGTGGCGCCGGCACGTCAGGCCGCGTTCGCTTCCAGCTCCCGCGTGCGGCGCGACGGGATAACCACGCGCTCGACATGGGCGTCGAGACCCAGCAGCGCAGCCGCCAGTTCGTGCAGGTGCGCGCCGTCGCTCGTCGAGCAGAAGCGAATCCCGTCGCCGCTTGCGCCGGCCGGCTCGCCGCTCGCGCGCAGGCCGTGCTGGTCGAGCACGCGTTCGAGCTGCCGTGCGATGGCGACGCTCGTGTCGACGAGCATCATGCGTTCGCCGACGATCGAGCGGATCGCCGCGTCGAGAAACGGGTAGTGCGTGCAGCCGAGCACGAGCGTGTCCGCGCCCGCGTCGAGCATGGGCTCGACGTACGCGCGCAGCAGCGCGAGCAATTCGGCCGAACCGATGTCGCAGCGCTCCACGGCCTCCACGAGGCCATGGCCCGGCTGGCACAGCACGCGTAGATCGGCCGCGTGGCGCTCCACGAGCGCCTGAAAGCGCGCGCTGCGCAGCGTGACCTGGGTGGCGAGGACGCCTGCCACGCGCGATTTCGAAACCAGCGCCGCCGGTTTGATCCCCGGCTCGACCCCGATGAGCGGAATGGAGAGCCGCTCGCGCACGAGCGCGATCGACTGCGCCGTGGCCGTGTTGCAGGCCACCACCAGCGCCTTCGCGCCCTGCGCCACGAGCCATTCGCCGATCGCGAGCGTGCGGTCGGCGATGAAGTCGTCGTCGCGCTGGCCGTAGGGGGCGTAGCGCGAGTCGGCAGCGTACACGAGCCGCTCGGCGGGCAGTAGCGCGCGCACGGCGCGCAGCACCGACAGGCCGCCGAGACCGGAGTCGAAGATGCCGATGGGCGCAGCGCTGGAAGAGGCCGGAAGGTTCACGGGGATGGGCGCAAAAGGGTTGGGGCGCACCCGCAAGGCGGACAGATGCGCGCGGGCGCGAGGCGCGCGATCAGGATTCTACCGAACCCATGGCCGACTGCTGGTAATTCTGGATGCCGACCTTGCCGATGAGGTCGATCTGCGTTTCGAGCCAGTCGATGTGTTCTTCGGTGTCTTCGAGAATCGTCACGAAAATCTCGCGCGAAACGAAGTCGCGTACCGATTCGCAATAAACAATGGCTTCCTTGCAGGTGGACTGGGAAATTTGTTCGAGCTTCAAATCGCACTCGAGAATTTCCTTGGTTTCCTCGCCAATCAGCAGCTTATGCAGGTCCTGGAGGTTCGGCAGACCGTCGAGCATGAAAATACGCTCGATGAGCATATCGGCATGCTTCATTTCGCCGATCGATTCGTCATATTCATGCTTGCCGAGTTTCTCGAGGCCCCAGTGCTTGTACATGCGGGCATGCAGGAAATACTGATTGATAGCCGTGAGCTCGTTCTTGAGCTGCGCGTTCAGATATTCGATGACCTTCTTGTCGCCTTGCATAGTCTTTCCTTTCTTTGTGGGGCGGTGACTGGTTTCCAACAATAAACGCTCAATTCACAAAAGCCAAGGCCGAATCCACGTTGAATTGCGGTAAATATCGGCGATTTACTCAGTGCTGGGAATTAATCTCAGTACGCCTGGCGTGACGCAAAAAAACCGGGGCGCGCGGCCCCGGTTTTTAAACAGGCATCAGGCAGGCATCAAACCGTGGCGACCGGAATCTTGCCGATCTTCGCCTGCCATTCGGCGGGGCCGGTCTTGTGAACCGAGGTGCCCGACGAATCGACTGCGACCGTCACCGGCATGTCCTGCACGTCGAACTCGTAGATGGCTTCCATGCCGAGGTCTTCGAACGCGAGGACCTTCGAGCCGCGGATCGCCTTCGACACGAGGTAAGCCGCGCCGCCCACCGCCATCAGGTAAGCCGCCTTGTGCTTCTTGATCGCCTCAATGGCGACCGGGCCGCGCTCAGCCTTGCCGACCATCGAGATGAGGCCCGTTTGCGAGAGCATCAGCTCCGTGAACTTGTCCATGCGCGTGGCCGTGGTGGGACCTGCCGGGCCGACCACTTCGTCGCGTACCGGATCGACCGGGCCGACGTAGTAGATCACGCGGTTCTTGAAGTCCACCGGCAGCTTCTCGCCCTTCGCGAGCATGTCGGCGATGCGCTTGTGCGCGGCGTCGCGGCCCGTGAGCATCTTGCCCGAAAGCAAGAGCGTCTGGCCAGGCTTCCACGAAGCGACTTCTTCCGGCGTGAGCGTGTTGAGGTCGACGCGCTTGCTCGTTTCCGTGTTCGGTTCCCAGTTGACCTTCGGCCATGCGTCGAGCGAGGGCGCTTCGAGCCTGGCCGGCCCCGACCCGTCGAGCACGAAGTGCGCGTGGCGCGTGGCGGCGCAGTTCGGGATCATCGCGACGGGCTTCGAAGCCGCGTGCGTGGCCGTGGCCATGATCTTGACGTCGAGCACGGTGGCGAGACCGCCCAGACCCTGTGCGCCGATGCCGAGCGCGTTGACCTTCTCGTGCAGTTCGACGCGCAGTTCTTCGACCCAGTCCTTCGGACCGCGCTTGATGATCTCCTGGATGTCGATCGACTCCATGAGCGATTCCTTCGCCATCAGCATCGCCTTCTCAGCGGTGCCGCCGATGCCGATGCCGAGCATGCCCGGCGGGCACCAGCCCGCGCCCATCGTCGGCACGGTCTTGAGCACCCAGTCGACGATCGAGTCGGACGGGTTCAGCATCACGAACTTCGACTTGTTCTCCGAGCCGCCGCCTTTGGCTGCAACCTGCACGTCGACCTTGTCGCCCGGCACGATCTCGTAGTGGATCACGGCCGGCGTGTTGTCCTTCGTGTTCTTGCGGCCGCCTTCGGGCGGGCTCACGATCGAGGCGCGCAGCACATTGTCCGGGTTCAGGTAACCGCGGCGCACGCCCTCGTTGATCATCTCGGTCACGCCCATCGTGGCGCCGTCCCAACGCACGTCCATGCCGACCTTCACGAAGATCGTGACGATGCCGGTGTCCTGGCAGATCGGGCGGCGGCCCTCGGCGCACATGCGGCTGTTCGTGAGGATCTGCGCGATTGCGTCCTTCGCGGCCGGGCTCTCTTCGAGTTCGTAGGCGCGGCCGAGCGCTTCGATGTAATCCTGCGGATGGTAGTAGCTGATGTATTGCAGCGAATCCGCAATGCTCTGGATGAGGTCTTCCTGTTTGATGACGGTCATGGCTAGCTTCTGTGGGGACGGGTGTTTTGAATAATGTCTGCCGTGTGCGCGGTTCAGTCGGACTCGGCGTGCTCGGGAACCGCGCGACGCGCAGCGGCGGGCCCGCCCGGCGCCGGATGGCGGGCGGCGAGTTCCTGATAGTGTTCGGGGTGCGTATGCGTGGTGATGCGGTCGATCCACGCCATTACGAGCGCGGAAGCGAGGAACGCCACGTGGATGGTCACCTGCCACATCACCGTATGCGCCGAAGCGGCGTCGGGATTGATGAAGGTCTTGAGCAGGTGGATCGACGAAATGCTGATGAGCGCCATGGCGAGCTTCACCTTGAGCACGCCGGCGTTCACGTGGTCGAGCCATTCGGGCTCGTCGGGATGGCCTTCGAGATTCAGGCGCGAGACGAAGGTCTCGTAGCCGCCCACGATCACCATGATGAGCAGGTTCGAGATCATCACCACGTCGATCAGGCCGAGCACGGCCAGCATGATGCTGGTTTCGTCGAGCGTGGTGGCGTGGCTCACGAGGTGCCAGACCTCCTTGAGGAACAGCACGCAGTACACCGCTTGCGCGACGATCAGGCCCAGATAGAGCGGCACCTGCAGCCAGCGGCTCATGAAGATGATGCTGGGCAGCGGGCGCATGCGGCGACGGGCTTTACCCGGTGCGGCGGCGGAAGGCGGCTGGGGGCGTGCGGCGGACATGGGCAATCACGGTGACGAAATCGGGTGGGGCTGCCAAAGCGGGGCTGCCCAAGTGGGGCTGCCCAAGTGGGGCTGCCCAAGTGGGGCTGCCCAAGTGGGGCTGCCTGAGCGCACTCGTCTGGTTAGGGCCAGAAGGCGCGCGCGAGGGGCCGGGGCGGGCGCTATTGTACAGCGTCGCACAAAGGGCTCGCCGGGATTCCGGCAGCGCTGCCCGCGCCCCGATACTTTCAACCTCATTACGGAATGGTTACGAGGCCACCGGCGGCAGACGCCTTATCTTGAGGCTCGCGAGCCCGATGCCGGCCACCACGCAGGCGAGCGCAATGCCGTGCGCGGGCGTGGGGCGCTCGCCGAGGAACGCGATGCCGTACACGGCCGCGGCTACCGGCAGCACGGCCGTGAACACGCCGGCGATGCTGCCCGGCACGTGGCGGATGCCCATCATCCAGAGACAGAACGAGAACACGCTCGCCGAAAGCCCGTACCAGAGCGCGAGCCACCAGATGCCCGCAGGGACGCTCGCGAAATCGAACGACAGTGCGCCGGGCAGCCCGATGGGCAGCATCAGCAGAAGCCCGAACAGGTGTGTGTATGCGCAGATGTCGAGCGGCGCCAGCGTTTGGGTGAGACGGCGCGAAAGGATCACATAGAGCGATTCGCAGCACACCGCGCCGAGCACCATCAGGTTGCCGATCAACGAACTGGCGCCGCTGTCGCCACTGCCGCCCACGTGGGCGAGATTAATGACCGCGATGCCCGCAATGGCGAGCACGATGGAAGCGAGCGCGCGCGCGTCGGGGCGCTCGCGCAGGAAGAGCCAGGAGAAGAGGGCGACCACGGCGGGGATCGTGCTCGTGATGACGCCGGCCGCGACCGCGCTCGTGCGATGCACGCCGCCGAGCATCAGCAGCGTAAACCCGAATGTCCCAAACAGCGCCTGGAGGAACAGATTGATCCATTCGCCGCGCTTCACCTGTTGCATTTTGGAGCGACGCAGGAGCGGGCCGAGCACCGCGACGGCGATCACGAAGCGCAGCAGCGCGAAGAGTGGAACGGGAATGAAGGCGACGATCGACTTGCCGATGCCGACGTTGCTGCCCACGAGCAGCATCGAGGCAATGAGAAACAGGGAATAGCGATTCAAGCTGGAATCCGGGTGCGCAGTTCAGTTAGCATTCTAAATGTCTGCTTACTTGTGTGCCATGGCGCGCCGCTTGCATTGTCTGCGTGTGCGCGCGTAAGTGGACGGTAAGTTGCTACGCTTAATCTTGCCGGCATGGGTGGTTTGCGAAGATCGCGCACGATCGTGCCTGTATTGCGCGCCCATGCATGCCGGGATGCCACAATGGTGGCTCCCGGCGCAAGCCAATAGCGCCGTGCCCGCAAGCGGGCGGCGGCGCACGGAGACGGCGCGCATGGGCATTGAAGATGCTCATGCGTGTCCACGAGTTTGACGTTTCATCTTCACCAAGGGGTTGTCGATGTCTGCGATTGAATCGGTTCTTCAGGAACGCCGCGTCTTTGCGCCTTCCGAGCAAACGGTGGCTGGCGCCACGGTGTCCGGCATGGACGCATACAAGGCGCTCGTCGCCGAAGCCGAACGCGATTACGAAGGCTTCTGGGCGCGCCTCGCGCGCGAAACCCTGAGTTGGCAAAAGCCCTTCACGAAGGTGCTCGACGAATCGAAGGCGCCGTTCTACACGTGGTTCGAGGACGGCGAACTCAATGCCTCGTACAACAGCCTCGACCGCCACGTCGAAGCGGGCAATGGCGAGCGCGTCGCGATCGTCTTCGAAGCCGACGACGGCACCGTCACGAACGTCACCTACAAAGACCTGCTCGCGCGCGTGTCGCGCTTCGCCAATGCGCTGAAGAAACGCGGCGTGAAGAAGGGCGACCGCGTGGTCATCTACATGCCGATGTCGGTCGAAGGCGTGGTCGCCATGCAGGCTTGCGCGCGCATTGGCGCGACGCACTCGGTCGTGTTCGGCGGCTTTTCGTCGAAGTCGCTCAACGAACGCATGGTCGACGTGGGCGCGGTCGCGCTCATCACCGCCGACGAACAGATGCGCGGCGGCAAGGCGCTGCCGCTGAAGAACATTGCCGACGAAGCGCTCGCCATGGGCGGCTGCGAAGCGGTGCACAGCGTGATCGTCTACAAGCGCACGGGCGGCAAGGTCGCATGGCACGAAGGCCGCGACCAGTGGATGCACGAGCTTTCGGCGGCCGAGAGCGACACGTGCGCGCCGGTGCCGGTGGGCGCGGAACACCCGCTCTTCATCCTCTACACGTCGGGCTCGACGGGCAAACCGAAGGGCGTGCAGCACAGCACGGGCGGCTACCTGCTGTGGGCCGCGCAAACGATGAAGTGGACCTTTGATCACAAGCCCTCGGACGTGTTCTGGTGCACGGCCGACATCGGCTGGATCACGGGCCACAGCTATATCGCCTATGGCCCGCTCACGATCGGCGCGACCCAGGTCGTGTTCGAAGGCGTGCCCACGTACCCGAACGCCGGCCGCTTCTGGGACATGATCGCCAAACACAAGGTCACGGTGTTCTACACCGCGCCGACGGCGATCCGCTCGCTCATCAAGATGTCCGAAGCCGACGCGAAGGTGCACCCGCAGAGCTACGACCTTTCTTCGCTGCGCATTCTCGGCACGGTCGGCGAGCCGATCAATCCCGAAGCGTGGATGTGGTACTACGAAAACGTGGGCGGCAAGCGCTGCCCGATCGTCGACACCTGGTGGCAGACCGAAACCGGCGGCCACATGATCACGCCGCTGCCGGGCGCGACGCCGCTCGTGCCGGGTTCGTGCACGCTGCCGCTGCCGGGCATCATGGCCGCGATCGTCGACGAAACCGGCCAGGACGTGCCGAACGGGCAGGGTGGCATTCTCGTCGTGAAGCGTCCGTGGCCCGCGATGATCCGCAATGTGTGGGGCAACCCGGAGCGCTACAAGTCGGGCTACTTCCCCGAAGAACTCGGCGGCAAGCTGTATCTGGCCGGCGACGGCAGCGTGCGCGACAAGGACACGGGCTACTTCACGATCATGGGCCGTATCGACGACGTGCTGAACGTTTCGGGCCACCGCCTCGGCACGATGGAGATCGAGTCGGCGCTGGTGGCGAACCCGCTCGTGGCCGAAGCCGCCGTTGTGGGCCGCCCCGACGACACCACCGGCGAAGCCGTGGTGGCGTTCGTGGTGCTCAAGGCCACGCGTCCGCAGGGCGACGAGGCCGTGAAGCTCGCCAACGATCTGCGCGCCTGGGTGGGCAAGGAGATCGGGCCGATCGCCAAGCCCCGCGACATCCGCTTCGGCGAGAACCTGCCGAAGACGCGCTCGGGCAAGATCATGCGCCGTCTGCTGCGCTCGCTGGCCAAGGGCGAGGCGATCACGCAGGACGTTTCCACGCTGGAAAACCCGGCGATTCTGGACCAGCTCGGCGAATCGCTCTAAACGCCGAGGTTGGCGCGGCGCCTTGGCTGGCGCCGCGCACCGCATCGATCCCCGCATTGCCCCGGATTGCCGGCCATACGCGTTTTTGCTACACAGGCGCATGGCCGCGCCACACACTACCCCGCAGAACAATCTCAATCCATTGCCCGAGCCACCCCCGGTGAGCGAGGCGATGGCGCGCGCGCATCGGCGCTACTGGCGTTTCAATCTCGCGCTGATCGCCGTGCTGATGACGATCGGCTTCCTCGTCTCGTTCGTCGCGCCGCTCTTTGCGCGGCAGCTCGCCGACCTGCGCTTCGCGGGCTTCAGCCTGCCGTTCTACCTCGGCGCACAGGGCGCGATCCTGCTCTACGTGCTGCTCGTCACGATCTACATCGTGCTGATGCAGCGCGCCGACCGCGTGCTGCAAGCCGCGCTCGAAGCCGACGTCGCCATTCGCGAAGCCAGCAAGGCACAGCAACGATGAGGCTTGCGCACCGGCTCATTCGCTCCTACGCGCTGTACACGCTCGGCTTTCTCGCCTTCGTCTACGTGATGTGGCGGATCGAGCTTTCCACCGGCCCCGGCATGTGGATCGGCTATGTGTTCCTGTTCGTGCCGATCGCGGTCTATGCGGTGATCGGGCTGCTTTCGCGCACCTCGGACCTCGTCGAATACTATGTGGCAGGGCGGCGCGTGCCCTCGTTTTTCAACGGCATGGCGACGGCCGCCGACTGGCTTTCCGCCGCGTCGTTCATCGGCCTTGCGGGTTCGCTCTACGCGAGCGGTTACGACGGCCTCGCTTACCTGATGGGCTGGACGGGCGGTTATTGCCTCGTTGCCTTCCTGCTCGCACCGTATGTGCGCAAGCTCGCGCGCTACACGATTCCCGACTTCCTCGGCACGCGCTTCTCGAGCAACCTCGTGCGTGCGCTCGCCGTGCTCGCGACCATCCTCTGCTCGTTCGTCTATCTCGTCGCGCAGATCCAGGGCGTGGGGCTGATCGCCACGCGCTTCATCGGCGTGGATTTCGCCATCGGCATTTTCTGCGGGCTGGCAGGCATCCTCGTGTGTTCGTTTCTCGGCGGCATGCGCGCCGTGACGTGGACGCAGGTCGCGCAATACATCATTCTCATCGCGGCCATCCTGATTCCGGTCTCGCTGATCGCGCACCGCGATGGCCTGGGCTGGCTGCCGCAAATCGAATATGGCAACGTGATGCAGCGCGTGGAAGCACTCGAGCACGACGTGCGCGGCGCGAGTGCCGAAGCCACCGTGCGCGACGCCTACCGCGAGCGCGCGGCGCAATGGCAGACGCGCCTCGACACGCTGCCGCAGTCGTACGTCGCGGAGAAGACGCATCTCGTCGAATCGCTCGCGGACCTGCGCCGCCACAATGGTCCGCTGCGCGATATCGATTCACTGGAGCGTGAATTGAACGCCTTCCCGCGCGACGTGGACGGCGCGCGCATGGTGTGGACGCGCCAGCGCGACGACCTGCTCGAGCGCGCCGCGCCGCCCGTGCCGATGAACGAACCGTTTCCCGCCGACGACGAAGCCGAGCGGCGCATTCATCAACGCAACTTCCTTTCTCTGCTCCTGTGCCTTTCACTTGGCACGGCGAGCCTGCCGCACATCCTCACGCGCTACAACACGACGACCTCGGTGGCCTCGGCGCGGCGCTCGGTGGGCTGGACGCTCTTTTTCGTCGCGCTCTTCTATTTGACCGTGCCGGTGCTCGCGGTGCTGATCAAGTTCGAGATCCTCACGCATCTGGTTGGGCAACGCTTCGACGATCTGCCACATTGGGTCATGCAGTGGCGGCGCGTCGAGCCGTACCTCATCAGCATTGCGGATGTGAACGGCGACGGCGTCGTGCGCTGGAGCGACATCCAGATGCAGCCCGACATGGTTGTGCTCGCCGCCCCGGAAATTGCGGGGCTGCCGTACGTGATGTCGGGGCTCATCGCCTCGGGTGCGCTCGCGGCCGCGCTCTCGACTGCGGACGGTCTGCTGCTCACGATCTCGAACGTGCTCTCGCACGACGTGTACTACCACATGGTCGATCCGAGCGCGTCGAGCCAGCGGCGCGTGACGATGTCGAAGATCCTGCTGCTCGGCGTGGCGCTGTTCGCCTCGTATGTGGCGTCGCTCAACGCGGGCAATATTCTGTTTCTGGTGGGGGCGGCGTTTTCGCTGGCGGCGTCGAGTCTTTTTCCCGTGCTCGTGCTCGGCGTGTTCTGGAAGCGCACGACGCGATTTGGCGCCGTGGCGGGCATGATTGCGGGGCTGACCGTGTGCGTCTACTACATCGTCTCGACGTACCCGTTCTTCACGCAGCTCACGGGCTTCGCGGGCCCGCGATGGTTCGGCATCGAACCTATCAGCTCGGGCGTGTTCGGTGTGCCCGCAGGCTTTCTCGTGGCGATCGGCGTGAGTCTGCTCGATCGCAAGCCGGACGCGTATACGGTCGCGCTGGTGGACTATATCCGCCACCCGTGAGGGCAGGGACCTGATTGCGGGTGTGCGCTCGAGCACCTAAAAAACGGGCGGGCGAGGAGATACTGAAGTCCTCTCGTTCCCGCGCCGGTCCTCGAAGCAGTACGCGGGAATTCGACGTCGGGCCACGGCCCGACGTCTTTTTCTGCTGACTGATCTGGTCGATTCGGCGTTCCTTTTAGCGTCGAGTGCTTAACGACTAGCAGCGCTGCGGTTCTCTTTTCGCCCATCAAGTCATCCGTTTTTTGTCCGATAACTAGCGGGAGCGTGCGATGCAGCGCATCCGGCGCATCCGGCGCATCCGATAGATCGCCTTGGCGGCTACGGTACAATTTCGCGCGCCGCCGGTCTGGGACTCGCGGTGAATCGAGCCAGAAAATAGGCGTTTTCTCGGGGAAGTCATTGAAGCGCATTGCACTCAGCCTGATCATTTTCGGCGCCTTTACGGCGCCCGCCGCTTTTGCCAAATGCTGGGGTAACGACGCCTTCCAGAACTGCGTCGACGAATCGGGCAATTCGTACACGGTGCAGCGCTTCGGCAACACGTCTACGGTCAACGGGTATCAGCAGAAGCTGCCGGGCGAGGCCTGGGAGCAGACCGGTGCATCCATCGGAGACACGACGTTTATCACGGGCCAGGCTGCCGATGGGTCGACGTGGACCGAGACGATCACGAACTACGGCAATGGCACGCGAACGATCTCGGGGATGGACGGGAAAGGGCTCGTGTACAACAAGTATTGCACTGTGAGTGGGTGTAATTGAGGGTGATCAGATGCGCTTGGCAGCGTGCGCTGAAGGCTTTTGAGGTGGGGGATTTCCAAGCCTGACCAGGCTTGGAAGAAAAGTGGCGGAGAGCGCTGCACGCCCGAGATGTCTACCTTTCGTGCATGCAAGAGATCGCACTGTGTTTGCATCCTTAGCCAGTGTTTGGCATCGCCGCCCTGATTGACGCCTAACTACGCCTCAATACGCAAAGCCAACTCGGCGGTCACCGGGGCTTCGGCGTTCACTACTCGCGTCAAAGCATCCAACGAGACGCCGAGTTGCGCTGCGGCTTCTTGCGGCGTGAGCTTGAGGCCATCGCGCACAATCTCGCCTGGGTGCGCGAGAGCGTGTATGTGTTTGGGTGACATTGCCGTGATTAAACGATAGCACGCTCCATCCTCTGCGGTTGTCGCTATGCGAAGGGTCGCGACCTCACGCAGAGGTTTTGGCGAGGCTTGGCCAAATGATGAGACTTTCCACGCGCGACTTCATGAGGTCGATCGACATTCTGGACACGATTCGTGTAACACAATCAGAAGACATCGACTTGGTTTTCATGAGCTTCCTCGTCATGCTGTACGTCTCGCATCAGGAATTCTTCGAGTCATATGACCAACGCGGCGCCGACCACACGCTCCGCAGGGATTTAGGTCAGCGAGTTGACCACAGAATCACTTGGCCTGAAATACAAGAGCGCGGTCCGCAGTACGGCAACCAACTAATCGAAGTGCCCGTATTCGAATGGGTGCTACGTTAGCCAATATACAGAGCGTGGCCCGTAAGGCGTTTGAGGACGCGGTGCAGGATGAGCCACCCTTGATGGAAAAGAACCCACTACACGGCTGGACCTATCGTAAGAAGGAGGCCCCGAAAGAGGAGGACGATGTAGACCCGTTCACGGCGGAGGAGCAGCGGGCTATTGTGGCGGCGCTACCGGACCAGGCCGCTAATATGATGCGGTTTGCGTTTTGGTCGGGGCTGCGGACTTCGGAGCTAGTCGCGCTCGATTGGCCTGATGTTGACTGGCGGCGGGGCGTGGTCGTGATCCGCCGTGCGCTCACTCAGACGGCTAAGGCTGCGGAGGACACCAAGACGAAATCCAGCCGCCGAGAAGTCAAGCTATTGCCCCCGGCCTTGGCTGCGCTCGACGCTCAGAAGGCGCACACGTTCCTAGCCGGTAGGGAGGTATTCCAAGACCCACGGAACAGGGCGCGGTGGGGCGGCGATTCTCCTGTGCGGATCGTCTGGACCAGGGCGCTCAAGGTGGCTAAGGTGCGTTACCGCAAGCCGTACCAGACCCGGCACACGTACGCCTCTATGATGCTATCGGCTGGCGAGCATCCAATGTGGGTAGCGCGGCAAATGGGACACTCGAATCAAAACACCACGGTACGCATTTACGCGCGTTGGATGCCGAGTGCAGATCCGGAGGCGGGTGGTAAAGCAGTGGAGAAGTTTGCAGCAGACATGCTGCGATTGTCGTGCGATTCTCAGCCGAATATAGCCGAAAACAGCTAAATCAATCGCAGTGTAGAAAATCTAAGCGCTTGATTTACAAGGTAATTCTGGCGGAGAGAGGGGCCGCCGAGCAGGCATCCATTGCCGTCGAGCAACGTCCACGCATCGCTCGCAAAGCCGCGCCAGGTCTAGGTTCTGGCATCCAGCAATGTCCACGCTACTGTCCTATATATCTAAATGCTGATGATGGGGTGTAGGATGGGGGCAGGTAGCTAGGCTACCCGTCTAACCTCGTGGACAGGATAGGAGGGCGGAGAAATGCCGAAGAAAGCCAAGGAACTCGCCGCGATAGAGGTCTCGCGCCTTGCGTCGCCCGGCTTGCACTTCGTCGGTGGCGTCGCAGGGCTAGCGCTGCTCGTTGCCGAGAGCGGCGCGCGAAGCTGGATTCTGCGTGTTGTCATCGGTGGGAAGCGGCGCGACATGGGCCTCGGCGGCTATCCGGACGTTACCCTCGCGCTCGCCAAAGAGGCCGCGCGGACAGCGCGAGAGCGCATCCGGGCTGGCGTCGATCCGATTGAAGAGGCACGGGCCGCGAAGAGTGCACTTGCCGCCGCGCAAGCCGCCGCGATTACATTCGAGCAAGCCGCGAAAACCTACATGAGCGATAAAGAGGGCGAGTGGGGCAACGCCAAGCACCGCGCGCAGTGGCAAAGCACCCTCGAAACCTACGCGTATCCGGTCATTGGCAAATTGCTTGTGCGCGATATTGAACTCGCGCATGTGCTGCGCGTCTTGGAGCCGATGTGGAAGGAGAAGACCGAAACGGCATCGCGCGTGCGTGGACGTATTGAGAAGATCCTCGATTGGGCCACCGTGCGCGGCTATCGCGCGGGACCGAACCCGGCTCGCTGGAAAGGGCACCTTGAGAATACTCTCGCCAAGCCTTCAAAAATCGCGGCGGTCGAGCATCATGCCGCGCTCGACTTTCGCGAGATCGGCTCGTTTATGGCGCAACTGCGCGCGCACGAGGGCATGGGCGCGCGAGCGCTGGAGTTCGCCGTTCTCACCGCAGCCCGTTCTGGCGAAGTGCGCGGCGCGACGTGGAGCGAGATCGACCTCGACGCGGGAGTCTGGGCTATTCCCGCCGCACGGATGAAGGCCAAGCGCGACCATCGCGTACCGCTTTCGGAGCCCGCCGTAGCCCTGCTTCGGGCCTTGCCGCGATTCGGCAGTCTCGACCTCGTATTCCCGAGCACGAAGGGCGCGCCACTTTCCGACATGACACTCACAGCGGTGCTGCGTCGGATGAACCTAGAGGTGACCGCGCACGGTTTCCGCTCGACCTTCCGCGACTGGACCGCAGAGCGCACCGCGTTTCCGCGCGAGGTTTGTGAGATGGCCCTCGCGCACACGATCTCGAACGAGGTGGAAGCGGCCTATCGGCGCGGAGACCTCTTTGCGAAGCGTCGCCAATTGATGGACGCATGGGCGCTGTATTGCGGGACGGTGGCGAAAGCTGGCGACGTACTGCCACTCCGCGCAAGGCAAGGGGCAAAGGCATGAGCGCGCGCTTTCCTGCGGTGCGGCGCAAGTTAGTCGAGCTGGAAGTCGGCTAGTGCTGGCACGGAATGGCCTAGCGGTGCGTCGAACTCATAGACCTGGCACTGCATCAGCGCGCTCTCAACAGGCAGAATGAAACGGAGACGTCGCGTTCCATTGTTTGTCACTAGCGACAACCGATTTTCGATCAAGACGTTGAGCAACTGAACTATCTTCTTGCCGAGCCCTATGCACTGGTCGATGTCCACGTTGTCCAGAAATTGAATATGCAGCAGGTTCAGGTCCTCGTGCAAGGCCCCCAAGTGTTTTGTCAGTGGTTCAAACTTGATGTTCGGGAGAAACATACTCGAACCGTACCCGAGTTGCGATACGGGCTTGTTCTCAAACGCGAACAATGGCGCGGAAAGCTCCTGCTTTCTCCGACCTATCTCCGCTTCCGGTAAGACTCCATGCAAGCCATGTAGGGCAAGCTTTAAACCATGCTTGTATTGAACATGGAAATCTGAGTGCTTGTCATAGAACGCTATCGCATCATGATGAAGGCTTTTCAACGATTGCACCTGCGCGTCTAAGGTCAACGCGTTTGTATGCGCGGTGCTCAAGTCGTGATTGGCGAAGAAGGATCCGCAGACGTCTGCGCTAGGAAGAAAGAAGAGCTTGCGCAGCGCTCCCGCGTTCGGTTCACGCAAAGACTTCGAAAGAGTAGTAACGCTCCCCGCGCTATACGCAATCGCCTTTTTAACGAACCGCAACGGCTCTCGTAGGAAGCGCAAGAGCGAGAAATAATCCTCGCACAGCATTACTAGCTCGGATGTTGCATCGGCCAATATACCGTTCGTAACGTTGTTGTAGACAAGTTGCTCGTCGTCAACCTTCTCGCCTGCGTAGATTTCCTGCACTACCGCGCGCAGCGCTTCTCTGTTAGTGAGCAGGAAGCGCAGGGAAAACAATTTGTGTAGCCGCCAAAAGCGATCGTATCGGCTGAGATAGATTTGGAGTTGATGATCGTTCGCGGCGCGTAGTTCACTTTCCGCCGCAGTCGATTTGGCAGTCTTCTTAGGTTTGCTCTTTGCGCTCATCGTACAGACTCAGATTAGACCGGGCCGAGTTATCGGGTTAAGGCTACGAATCGTACACCTTTCGCAGGACCGTTCGCTCGGGTCCATATGCGGGCCGCGTGGAAATGCTTTGCGAGATAAGAGGGCTTGTCTGCGTGCCGCATGGACAATGGGCGCGCGATGTACGGGCGGTCGGCGTCCCGGACGCACGTGGACGCTACGGGACAATGTGCAAAACGGCCCGACGCGTATAGCGGCCCGTGGGGGCGTAACTAACGCATGACGCCGCATCGACCCGCGCGCGGCGGACGAACGGCATGGCGGGCCGCGTCGTGCGTTGGCGGGGCATCCGGTTTTCGGAAACACCCCCGTCCGGGGCGGTCCGGCCTAGTTGCGAACGACCGTGTGCAATCCGGCAACGATTCCGCTTGCAATCGGCCAATCGTGGCCCATAATGGGTTCATCATAGTCCACGTCGTTACATGGGTTAAAATTAATACGTAGACCTAATCACGTGCGGTTTCATCCTTCGTATCTCGGACAAGCACAGTCCCACAGGTTGGCCTCTCGGCTAGCCAGTTTCGAAGGAGCCTCCGTAATGTCTACCGTCATTCAGATTCTGCGCTTGCCCGAGGTGTGCGCGCGATGCGCACTGCGCCGATCGACTATCTATAAAAAGGTCGCAGCTGGCGAATTTCCCACACCCATCAAACTCGGCACCAAAGCCTCCGGCTGGCTTGAGAGCGAAGTCGAGGATTGGCTCGCTGAGCAGATTCGACGGTCGCGGGGGGCGAAATGAGCCACTTTGACTTCGGCACGCACCACCGCCCGTGTCTCGCTGAACTCACAACGTTTAAGGACGCTGCGCATAGGCTCGGCATCAAGAGCGACGAAATAGTTATCGACCGCCGAGTGCATCACGCACCGCACGGGACCGGCTCTTACATTGCAATCCTCGGCTTCACAGGCGTTGTGTGGGTGCGCGTTGTGAAGCGCGAACCGGGGGAGCTCGCGAGAATCTGCTACTTACAAGGCGGACCATTGCGCGCAACGCATCTCGCGCGGGAGATGTTCGCACGACTTGAAATGGAGTCCTAAATGCCAGCCGAAAAACTTTCGAAAGATGAAGAGACCGCTGTGGCGGCGATGAGAGGAATGGTGGAAAACTATGTGCGGTGCGGAGTTGAACTTGTGCCCGTGCGGCCACGCACAAAGCGACCTTACAATCCGGCGCACCCGAAGGGAGAGAACTGGGAGCAGTACCCATTTACAGACCCGAAGCAAGCAGGCGCGCACTGGGATGAACACCAGCACGACAATGCCAGCTGGTTGATGGGAGATTGCTTCGTCGCACTCGACTTCGACGTGCAGAGTGGGAAGCAGGGACGGAGGACACTGGCGTGGCTCGCGCAGAATTACCCGGCCATCCGCGCGACCCTCACGCAGAGATCGCCGTCTGGCGGCTGGCATAAGTTTTTTGAACTAAAACCCGCGCAGCGCGGAAAACTAGGCAAGCACGCGAATGCGAACCTTGGCCCGTGGGGGAAGCAATCTGGGCTCGATATCATCGCGGGAGCGGCGACGGTGCTGCTTGAACCCTCGCGCACAATGTCAGGGGAATATCGGTGGAAGAACCAGAGCGCGGAAGTCCTCGAAATGCCGGACGATCTTTTCGCACTCCTGATAGCGCTCGAAAAACCCGGCACCGTTGGCCGTGTGAAGCTCGACCCAGCTACAACCGCGTTGCTGCGGTGGGGTTGGTTTGACGGCTGTGGGCATGCGTCGCCACGCGAGGCGCGCGCGGCAGCCTACCGCACGATGATGATGGCCGGACTCGGGCCAGAAGAGATCGCTGCGGAAATCGAGCGCAGTTTGCTGCGGCGGGACGGCGGTGGGAAACAAAAGGATCTGACCGCAGAGGCTTTGCGGGAAGACATTGGGAGAGTTTTGGCGCAGCCTCCGGAACCGGTGCTAAGCGCCCGAGGGAGCACGCTGGACACGCTCGACCGCGCAGCCGATAAGAAGATTCTCGCCAGCGAGGCGAATCTCGCGCACGTGCTCGCAAACCCGGATATCTGCGGTATGGCGTTCATGTTCGACTTGTTTCAGCAAGGCGTGCTGGTGGCAGAGCGCGGGAGCCCGACATGTCGTGCGCTGGAAGAAAGCGACTATGCCGAAGTTCGAGTGAGGCTTAGCAACGCGGGCTTTCAGCGGATCGCGAAAGACTTGATTCGGGATTTAATCTTCCGCGAGGCGATGATAAACAAATTTGACTCCGCGCAAACGTGGCTTTCTGCGTTGGGGTGGGACGGCATGCCGAGAATTGAAGAATTCCTTCCGCGCTACCTTGGTACGGAGGATTCCCCGTATCACCGCGGCATCGGACTCTATTGGTGGACCGCGATGGCGGGGCGAGTGATGAAGCCCGGAGTGAAGGCCGACATGGCGCCGATTCTCGTAGGCAAGCAAGGACTGAAGAAGTCGACCGCGCTGCAGCGACTTGTCCCGGAGGAAATGCATTTCGCGGAAATCTCCCTCAGCACGAAGGACGAGGAACTGACGCGGTTGGTACAAGGGAAGTTGATTTGCGAGATGGCGGAGTTGAGCGGGCTCTTCGGTCGCGACCGCGATGCGACGAAAGCTTATCTCACGAAGCAATACGACCGCGCGCGACCTCTCTACGAATCCCATGTCGTGAGTTATCCGCGCCGCTTTATCATTTGCGGAACGACGAATGAAGACGATTTCCTGAGCGATCCCACGGGGGAGCGCCGCTGGTTGCCTTTCACGGTTGGGAAGATTGACCTCGACGCAATTACGCGCGACCGCGATCAGCTTTGGGCTGAGGCACGGGAGATGTTTGCGCGCGCGGGCGTAGCACACGCGGTTCCTGGCCAACTCGAAGGTCAGCGGGATTTTCGCCGCGCGAGCGTGCTGGCTGAAAGCCTAGAAGAATGGATTGCGCACGAAGCCCCCAATCGCCCTTTCACCCTTTCCGAAGCCATTGCGGGAGTGACAGGGGACCTCGCGGTCAATACGAAGAAACACGAGAAAGCTTATACCGATGCGCTGAAGGAACTCGGGTTCGCGAGCAAGCAATCGCGGGTGAATGGAGAAAAGAAGCGCTACTGGGTGCAAGAACGCACGCACGACTCGGGTTGATGGTGGGACGGGGGCACAATCGATCACCGTCCAATGCGGTCCGGCATGATCCGCGTCCCACGTTGTCCCGCGTCCCGGCCTATTTTCAAAACCCCCACGCGTACGGCCATACGCATAGCAATAGCACGCATGTACGGCAACGGCACGTAGCGCCACTACATATACATATTATTTTAATTTTTTAGAAAGAGGATGGGACAGACGGGACACCCCGGCCAAACCCGCACCGGGCGGGCGTTTCGGGCGTCCCGGCCATGTCGGGACACACGCGGGACGCGCGGGACACACGGCGGGGGCCGCACTGCTCTCGAATATCCGATTCGTCCGCAAGGCTGACACTTAGGAGTTCAAATCATGCCTAACATCAGTGAACTGTTTCCAGACTCTCCCGCTTCGGCCCCAGCGCCTTCGCCTGTGGGCGCGGAACCGTTGCGCAAGCCTGATCTCCCGCCAGCTTCAGTTTCGCGCAGGGTTACGCGAGAGGCCCGCGCCCCGCATAGCGGCAACGTAGATGAACTCTTCCCGTCGAGCGGGAATGTGGATGATCTCTTCGGACCCAGCAACGCGAAAGAAGAACCGGCGACGAGTCCTCTCGCGCATAGTCGCGATGCGCTTCCGTCGCGGGCTGAGGCGGCCGAGAAATCCGTCGATGCGCCGAGCCCCGGAGACATTGCGCGAAACAGCGCGGACCTGGGTAGCGGTGTTGCGCGCGAGGTAGGTCTATTCGTGCGCGCGGTGGGCCACGCGGCTGCGGGTGCGGTCGAAGGCATTGAGCGCGTGAACCCGTTCGATCCGCACAATGATCCCGCGAGCATTGTCGCGAGCCGTGCGAGCGGGCGGGCGCAAGCTCCAACCATTGCGCAGATGCTTGAGGGGGAGGTTGACCGGCGCACACCCGAGCCAGCGACGAGCCTTGAGCGCGGCGTCGAGAAAGTGACGGAGTTTGCTGCGAGCCTTGCGATGCCGGGGCTACCGGGCGCGGCGCGCGTGACGCCAATTAGCAATCGCGCGGCGGGGCTTGGCTCCTCGCTCGCATCGACCGCAGGCACGCACGCGGGTGATGCAATAGGGCAATTGAGCGATGGTCTGTTCCGCACGACGCGCAGCGCGGAAGCGCGCATGGGGCAGTGGGTGAATGACTTGCGCGCGCACATGCCGAAGAACTGGAGTGAGATGGCGCAACGCATTGATCGAAGCTTCGAAGATGCGAGCATCAAGCTCTCGCCGGAAGAGGAAAAGATGAAGCTCAATGTGCAGCTTATCAACAGCAAGAACGCAAAGATGCGGGAGCAACTTCGAGCACACGGCTACGACGTCGGACCGGATGAGACGGGGTATGTGGGTTCGCGCGTGCCGGTTGAGCAGCAGGGTCTATTGAGCACGGTGCGGAATGTAGTGCCGACGGGGAAGGCGCGCGGACTTAGCACTTTCGCGCCGGAGCTACAGGGCCGGAAAATCTTTGGCATGGAGTCGCGCGACCCGGACGCGGGCCAGAAGAATCTCCACATGATGCAGAATCCGAACGGCACGTTCACGGTCTGGCGCAATGGCGAGAAGATCGGCGGGGGAAAGCTCGGCCCGGATGACCTTGCAAACCGCGAGGTGAACTACATGGGCGAGCGCTTTGCCCTCACGCCCTCGACCAAGGCGAAGATCATGGAGCACACGCCGCAGCGATACTATGAGGACCCGATGCTCGCGGCAGTCACGTCGAATGTGCGGTTGGGCCGCGCGCTCGACCATGCGCAATTTCTCGAGCAAGTGAAGCTGTCGCCGGAGTTCAGGCAAATTGCAACGACCGCGCGGGAGGCTCTCCCCGGCTGGCGCGAAGTGCAGATACCTCAATTTCGCGGCATGAAGTTTGACCCGCGCGCAGCAGATGTGCTCGATGACTTCGCCTATAGCGCGCACCAAGGCGGCTACAAGGTCCTGCATGATGTCTCCCGCGCACTGGTCGGTTCGATGTTTTGGAACCCACTGCCGCACGCGTTTAACATCTCGGATTTTGGGTTAATCGAGCGCGGGCTTGTAGGCAACATCGGCGCGGTGGCGCGGTTGCCGCAGGAGGTCCGCATGATGCTCAAGGCGCATGAGCAGGTCGCGACGCTCGGCCCAGACTATCGCGCGGCGATTAAGGAGGGCGCGGGGCTCCAGCATGCCGCGAACATGTCGCGCGGGTTCGCGGATAAGCTCGCGAAGCAACTCGGCACTGCGCCGGAGATGAGCGCGGTCGCTCGCGCATGGGGATATGCGAATCCGCTGGAGATGATTCGGCGCGTCTACGCGTCGGCTAACGCGCACCTCTGGTCCTGGAGCGACACGTTGATGATGCACGCTTACTATGCGCGGCAGGCAAAAGGGGCCTCGCTTCCCGAGGCGATTAAAGAAACCGAGAGCATCATGCCGAACTATCGGCTGCCGTCGCGTATCCTCGGTTCGCGTGCCGTGGCCCAAGTCATGCAGGTAGTGCCAACGTTCGCGCGATATGACTATGGGCGCTTTGCTGCCTATGGAAACATCTCGAAGAGCCTCGTGCGCGGTAGCCCGCAAGAAAAAGCCCGCGCGCTCGACCGGCTGGCGATGCTCGCTGTTTCCAGCTTCGTGATCTACCCGGCTCTGGATCGCGCGGTACAGACCGTGACGGGAGATCCCAACGCGCGGGTGCGCCGCTTTGGCCTCGCCTCAATCCCCGATGCGATTTACCGCTTTGCCAGTGGCGACGCGAAGTATTCCTCGCTCTTTGGCGCGATCATGGGAGTCTCGCCGGTATTTAGCGTTCCGACCGCGCTAGCGACAGGCGAGGATCCATTTACCGGGAAGAAGTTTCAGAACCTTGGCGACGCAATGAAGTTCGCGGCGGAGCAAATCTCCCCGGTTCAAACCGCGATGGAGTATCAGGGGCTCGGCGGTCGGAAGACTGGCGGGGAGCTATTGGCCGAGCAACTAGGCATTCAAGTGCCCGCCACGAAGCGGAGAGGAAAGAAGCAAGAAGATAGGTGAGGGCGGGTAGCCAGAGGGCTATGGCACATAAGACCAGATTGTCGCGATGCTACTGCACCGAGCGGCCACGTGAACGAGATTATGCAGATTGCATAGATCCTCTGGCGTGCTTTACGGATGGCGCGAGCAGAAGCGGAGGGCGGATTGGACGGTGCGGTCATACAATCGCGTTGACCAGCCGGAATTGTTGCGGCGAAAAAAGTAGAATCGTTGATGCCGCCAACTGCGACTGTTGCGTAGCAACGGAGTGCTTGGCGAAATTCATCCTGCAGCCAATCCAGTCGAGAGATTTTCAAATTGAATAACCAATATATCGACCAACTAAAACAAGGCAGTCCATTCGAAATTACTTACGATTCGTTTGGAAAGCCTGTGTGCATTCATATAAGATCAGAAAATTCTTCGACATCCATTCCGCTAGGAAACGATCATTTTGATTCTGTCATCGAGTATGTTCGAGCCGCTGGAATCTTTCCGAAGCCTAGCATTGAATGGGTTAGCTTGGTGAAAGACGGTGAAGGTCGACTTCTCCACTATCTCACAAATATAGGATTATTTGTTGTCGATTCAAATTACGTCACCGATTATATCGTCGATATGCTGAGTAAGAATGAGGTAGAAATACGTGAGGTATCGGATGCCAGTCCAATTGTGACGGTGCATGCGGACATATTCTTGCCTCGTAACTACACGCTAAACGGGCCGGGGATGTCAAGGATTGAGCATTATGATTTCAATTCGCGATCTCTCGGTCTGCCGATATCCGTGGATTGTCGATTGCTTGCATCCATTGAGGATGAATATTTTAAGGATGCGGATGTAATCAGGTCTCAAGTGCGATATTCGAAGGGGAATGTTCTCAGAATTGTGTTCGATGGACGCGAAATGCGCGCCGTTTATAAGTGGTCAAAAGACTATCTTGATAAAGGTGAGGGCGACAATCTTGCGGCATCAATGGCCCAGAATATTGCTTTGCATAATCGGGGTAGTCGTGGTCCGACAACCGGTTGGTATTTTGATTGGATCTCGTTGCAGCAATATATTTGGGTGCCGATTCTGGAGATTTCAAATCGACTGATTGATTTGATTAACCGGCAGGCTCATAGAAAGACTACTGCGCTGCTTTCGCGTGACGATCTCGGTGACATGGCTTGCCTTCGAGCCATAAAATCGGATGAAACGTCATATTTATGGCCGCTTTCGAGTTTGAGGGACGAGCAAATAACGTTATTTCCCTTCGAACTGAATTGGGGATATCACCCAATAGAGAAATCGTTTCAACGAGTAAGATTTTTGCTGGATCGTGGTTTGTATTTCGAGGCCATTATCGTGGCGCAGGCCGCGCTCGAAGGCGTTGTGAATCAGATGTTTACAGCTGAGGTGAGAGATGGCTGCTATGACGGGAAAGAACCAAAATGGGAGGTTAGATATCGAGCACTCAAAAAATTTATCGACAATGATGCGAGCGCCCGTTCACTAGAGCAAGGCGCTCTGCGGATGTATCTGGATACTGGGCTGAACGAAATATATGATTTGCGGAATCATTATGCGCACGATGTAATGGATAAAATTCCTGAGTATACGTACAGCAGCCAAGTAATGCATCAAACCAGAGAATTGCTCCGCCCATTGACAGACTCTTGGGAGAGTCACCTTTTCCTAAGGCAAGTTGGCATATTGCATTCGCTGCTGCCGAATTTTAAGTTGTACTTGGATCAGCGGCGCGGCGAATAAAAGCGGGGCGATTACACGATGTTTACATTCGCCTATAGATTTGGTCAAAGAGGGCTCATAAGATCTCGTAAATGGATTTCCCCCGCGGGCTTCTGCGTCGCATGCGAAAGTCGCGCCGTCGATGAGTCGATCTCTCCGATGCTTAAAGGCGAAGTCAGGCGGCGACATGCGCCGTGCGATCCCCCTTCCGCGCCGACCACTATCGGAACGTCCAAGAAGCGCTCACCGATGGGGGGCGCGCAACGCAATGCGGTCAGCAGATTAGCGGTCTGTCGGCAATCAACCGATGCTGCCAAGCGAGAAGCCGCTCACTTCGGTTAATCGGCCACGCCAGAGCATGCCCGGATTCGGCGCGGAGCCCGACGGTGTGCAGACCCTCGCGTTCTTGAGATGAATGAAGCTCGGGCCCAACGCATCGCTCTTCCCAGCACCGTACATGGACGCGGGGCGTGACAATGCATCGCGCATAGTGTTTCTTCCCTCGTCTTCCGTAGGCCATGCCGACGTGAAAGCATCCGCGAAGGATTCGAAGTAGGTCGCTCCGCTAATGAGCGTCCCACTAACAACGGAGCCCCCGCAGACTAGGGTGATGCCCATTTCTACACCGCGTTCATTGGCCATGTTGACGAGTAGCTGCAGGTACCAATCGACGCGAGGACGCTCTGCCATCGCGGGGTCCTTGGCTAAATCTTCTTCGTGGTCTGTCAGCGCGGCGGGCTGATGTTGTTGCTCTTCTTGCATTTCTCGGTCTTCCTCAAGAGTTGTGTGGCACTTCATATTATCAGGCGAAGGCGCGAATATACTGCGGCGCAATGCGCGGCGAGTAGCGAAACTTAAAGGTGCTCGGTTTGATGCCGCGCACTACTTAGCCGAAGCTTCGGCGAGGGCGCGGAGGCGCTTTTCGAGGCCGTCCTTTAGCTCCTTCATGCTGCGGAAAAAAATCGTCGGATAGTCCTTGAGATCAAATTGAAGCGGGGTGCCCGTTCGAGCCACGTAAATCGGAAGCTTGCCAATCCCGTGCGCAAAGCCTGCTTCGTAGAACACATTCGGCTTCGGGTGGGTCACGTCGACAATGACGTACTGTGCGCGCCTAATGGACTCTAGGATGCGGTCAGTAATGCGCTCGCTAGCCTGCACTTCGTCAATGCGCTCTGCTGTAATGCCACAGCGCATAGCGCCTTCTTTGATTGCATCGAGCACGTCTTCCAAGGCGGGGTCGTTCGGATCAATCGCCATCACGATGAAGGCATAGCCCTGCTGGACGGTTGCCTCAATACCGACTTCCGTTTGTGGCTTTGTCGCCGCCTTCGCTGTCGGAATCATCCCGGACTTTAGTCTGCCAATCGCGTCGTCGATCATGTCGATAACCATCGGGATAACCGGCTCCGTATAGATACGGTCAAACAGGTGATCGAAAAGATCGACGTTGCGCATGATCATTCCGCCGACTGCTGGCGGCGGGGAGATCGTGAACACTTTCAGGCAGCCAAGCTGCGCGACCTCTCTGTGCACCCAAGCCTTTTCTTGGTTTATCTCCTCCCGCAACGTTTGGTCATTAATGCGCTCCCACTCGCGCAACCTGACTTTGAAGGTTCCCAGCCGTTTGATGCGGTCTTCGATTTCCTGCTGCATTGTTGGTCCTTGGAAGCGTGGGGCAGAAAATCGACATTTTACTCGTGCTGTCCGCGTGGTCCGGTGCGTGCTGCGAACGTCGTGAGCCTGTCGTGGCTCGGTAGCTGCGCGGGTGGCGGAACCGCTGGAGGTTCGCTTTTCTGTTCTGTTAGCCTAGGTCAAGCGCTTGGCTGCGAGTGGGCCAGGATGCGCGGGTGATAGGTGGGCTATCAACCGCAGTTCTTCCACCGTTTTCGCGCTGCAACATAAGGGAGGGTCATTGCGCGCTCAACGGCGATGATTTTTTGCCCCCTCCCCGGGGCCTAGCCGTGCAGCCTTCCCCGGAGTCCGATTCGCCCGACGCGCATCGAGAACATGCTCCCCGCACGTTGCACTCAGTCGCCGGGAACGGCTCGCGCCGATCCAGTAATATCCGATCACCACACGGACGGGGCGCGGTCACTATGAAAAGGGCTTTTGCATTCGGGCTATCGTTCGCTCTGACGGCATGTGCCTATAACGTCTCGATGATGCCGAGAGATTCCGGGAAGATTTATACCGGGTCGCTGCACGGGAACGGCATGGGTTCCGGTTCAATGACCGTATCCATTGACGGGGTTGTCTACTCCGGTCCAGTTGTGCGGGTGGCATCAAACGACACGTTTGGCTTTGCCACCGCCTACGGCGTCAATAGTCGCGGCCAGTCGGCCACGGCGATTAGCTCCGCTTCTTCAATCGGAGACAAATACGCGAAGGCATTTCTTTCAAGCGCCGATGGCCACGGCCTGCGCTGCGATCTGGTCGGCCAGTTCCCTACCGCTGGCGGCATCTGCGTAGACGATCAACGCCGAGTCTATGACGTGGTAATGGTCGCAAAGTGACCGGCGATGGCGCTTGCGAAGGTCCCGCGCAGCGTTGCCGCGGAGGCGTGGCCCATTCTCCTGCGGGTGATCTATGTCGTATCAACCGCAGTTCTTTGCCCCAAACTCTGCGCGACCACAGGAGAGGGCTATATCCCCCGCGCGCGTTCGCGAGTTTTTCCCCCACCCCCGGCTGGTCCGCGCGGGAGTGCTAGGGGAGGGCCCGGCGAGGCGTTGATCTATCGCGGTCGTGACTTACTTCTGCTCCATCTGCTCTCGTTGCTGTTGCAGCAATGCTGCTTGTTGCCGCAATAGTTCGGCCTGTTGCTGGAGCAGTTCGGTTTGCGCGTTCGATTCTTCCGCGCGCTGATATGCACCGTAGATGGAGCCTTGGCCTTGCGGCTGCGATTGCGGCAGGACCATGTAAGTCCGTCCATCGGAGCCAATGACGGTTTGCGCGTGCGCGGCGACCGCGAACGTGGCGGCTAGGATGGGAAGCAGCTTTGTTGAATTCATGACGGTCACCTCGCGCGCCCGGTAGGGGCGCTGGCGCGAGTGTAGCTCTGGCCGGTAGCGTGCGGAAGCGATGCCGCGCCATTGCGAAAACGCGATGCGTTCGGGGCGGGCGACGATTTGGGAATGATGGGCGGGATGATGGGGCGCGTCGAAAATCGCCCGAAAACCCACATCAATTGGGGGTGTTTGGCGGAGAGAGGGGGATTCGAACCCCCGATAGGCTATTAACCTATACACGCTTTCCAGGCGTGCGACTTAAACCGCTCATCCATCTCTCCGGCGGGAGGCGAATTATAGCAGACTCCGCGCGCCGGAGGAAAGCGCTCACGCCGCGTCTGGCACGATCTGCGCTTTGCAAAGTCCGCCGCACCCCTAAGCAACGCAGAAATCGTTCGTTCCCCGCTTGCCGGGCGTTCCGTAACGTTGCCGCACCGGCCTTGCAGCCGCCTCGCAAGGACCGCGTAGCGACAATCACCACACGCAACGGAACGCCCCGCATGAACAACAAAAACGCCTCTCTCTCACTCGCCGCCCGCTAGCCGCCGCTCTCGCGCTCGCCTTCGCCGCATCGGGGGCCACAATCGCCGCGAGTGCCCACGCGCAAAGCAGCGTCACGCTGTACGGCATCGTCGATGCGGGCCTCGCCTACGTGCACAACGCCCAGGGCGCGAACGGCCCGAACCAGTCCACGCTCGTCAAGCTGAGCAGCGGCAATCTCTCGGGCAGCCGATGGGGCCTGCGCGGCACCGAGGATCTCGGCAACGGCCTCGCCGCCATCTTCCAGCTCGAAAACGGCTTCAACGTGGGCACCGGCGCGCTCGGGCAGGGCAGCCGCGAATTCGGACGCAAGTCGATCGTCGGTCTCGCCAGCACGACGTGGGGCACGCTTACGCTCGGCCGCCAGCACGATCCGCTCGTCGATCTCGTGCAGCCGCTCACCGCGGACGGTCCGTTCGGCGGTGTGTTCGGCACGCCCGGCGACCTCGAAAATTCAACAGCGGCTCGGCGTTCCTGAACTACCAGATCACACCGGCGCTGCGCGCGGGCGCGGGCTACAACTACACGTCGCTCACGGGGCCGTCGTCCGCACACTACAACCAGGTGAACCTCGGCAGCGATTACTCGCTCTCCAAACGCACCGATCTCTACGCGCTCGCCGGCTACCAGAAGGCGAGTGGCCACACGCCCGACGCGCAGGGTTCCAGCATCGTTGCGCAGGCATCGATCGGCGACTTCGGCGTGAGTTCGGGTACCGACAATCAGGCGCTCGTCGTAGTGGGGATCCGTCACAAGTTCTGGGGCAGCACGGACCTATGCGGCGAGCATCGGCAGCCGTGCGGGGGATCGCCGATAATGCTTCGTCGATCCCCCGAGGAGAATCTGCTTGAAGGTCAGCGAAGCCGTCACCAGCCGCAAGTCCGTGCATCAGTTTCTGCCCGATCCGGTGGACCCCATCGTCATTCGCCGTGTGCTCGATACCGCTGCGCGCGCGCCCTCGGGCGTTATCAGGTGGGCGAGGATCTTTACCGCAGCATCGACGTCGCGCGCGAGGACCGGCCAGGCAGGCTACAGCAATTCGCGCGCAACTACGCGTTTTTCGACGCGCCGCTCGCACTCTTTTGCAGCGTGGATCGTCAGATGGGGCCGCCGCAATGGGCCGACCTTGGCATGTTCCTGCAGACGGTGATGCTGCTCCTGCGCGAAGCCGGCCTGCATAGCTGCGCGCAGGAATGCTGGGCGCGCTACGCGCAGAGCGTTGGCGAGTTTCTCGCCTTGCCGCGCGAACGCATGGTGTTCTGCGGCATGGCGATCGGTCACGAAGACCCGGACGCGCCCATCAACCAGTGGCGCTCGGCTCGCGTACCGCTCGACGAATTCGTTCAGTTCGACGGCATTTGAAACTTAAGCGCAGCCCACGCCAGCATTTACATATCGCTTACAGTGCGGCGCGAATGCGCGCGGCCAGCGCTTCGAGTTGCGCCATGTCGGCCATGTCACGCGCATGCGGGCGCAGTTCTTCGCCCGCGCGGCGCGGAATCAGGTGAAAGTGCACGTGCGGTACGGTCTGCCCGGCGGCGGCACCGTTGAACTGCGCGATCAACAGGCCTTCGGGCGCAAGCACCTTGCGCATCGCAACCGCCATCTTCTGCACCGTCGCCATCGCGGCGGCGCCGGCTTCCAGCGAAAGGTCGTAGATGAACTCGGCGCCTTCCTTCGGCAGCACGAGCAGGTGGCCTTCGGATTGCGGCATGACGTCCATGATCGCGAGCGTCGCGTCGTCCTCGTACACCTTGATGCAGGGTGCTTCGCCGCGCAGGATGCGCGCGAAGATGTTTTTGTCGTCGTAGGCCATGGTCAGTCTCTCCAGTTCGGGCGCGCCGTTTGCTCGCGCCGGGGCGATGGGTTTGGTCGAGTTTGCGATTATGGCCCGCCCCATATGGCCTGTGCGTGTTCCTGCACGTTTTTTGAAGTAGGTGCATCATAGAGTTTCTCGCAGCGCGCGCGACGACGAATGTCTTGAAAGCAACCTCTTGAATGGCATCGGAGCAAGGTACCAAGGACCCGACTCCAGCCGCATGGAGCACGTATGGCAACGACTGATCTCGAAGCAGTTCAACCCGTTCGTGAGGCCACCGTTTCGGGGGCCTGGCGGTTTACAGCCCAGCTATTGGCGCGCGCTGACGTGAAGTTCAACGGCACCCGGCCGTGGGACATGCGCATCCACGATCCGCAGGTGCCCGAGCGCGTGCTGGCGCTAGGCAACCTGGGCCTTGGCGAGGCCTACATGGACGGCCAGTGGGACTGCGAGCGGCTCGACGAATTCTTCGCACATGTGTTGCGCGCGCATCTAGATGACCAGATCGATCCCTCCCGTCTCGTCTTCCACGCGCTCAAGGCGCGCCTCATGAATCGCCAAACCGTGCGCCGGGCATGGAAGGTGGGCCAGCAGCACTACGATATCGGCAACGAATTCTACGAGGCGATGCTCGACAGGAACATGGCCTATACCTGCGGCTACTGGTCGGGCGGCGCGAAGACGCTCGACGAGGCGCAGGATGCCAAGCTCGATCTCATCTGCCGCAAGCTGGGCCTGAAGCCCGGCATGCGTCTGCTCGACATCGGGTGCGGGTGGGGTAGCCTCATGAAGTTCGCGGCCGAACACTATGGCGTGTCGTGCGTGGGCGTGACGATCTCGAAGGAGCAGGCCGCGCTCGGCGCCGAGCGCTGCAAGGATCTGCCGGTTGAATTCCGCCTGCAGGACTATCGGCTGCTCGACGAGAAGTTCGACCGCATTGCGAGCGTGGGCATGTTCGAGCACGTGGGCCCGAAGAACTATCGCACCTATATGGAAGTTGCGCAGCGCTGTCTTGTTGACGACGGGCTGTTCGTACTGCATACGATCGGAAAGAACCGCCGCGACACCACGCCCGATCCGTGGGTCGACAAATACATCTTCCCGAACGGCGAGTTGCCGACCATTGGCCAGATCGCCGACGCTTCGGGCGGTCTCTTCGTGACCGAAGACCTGCATAACTTCGGCGCCGACTACGACCGCACGCTCATGGCGTGGCACGCGAATTTCGAGGCCGCGTGGCCGCGTTTCAAGGCGCAGATGGGCGAGCGGTTCTACCGCATGTGGCGTTACTACCTGCTTTCGTGTGCCGGGGCGTTCCGTGCGCGCGACATTCAGCTGTGGCAGTGGGTGTTTTCGAAGAACGGTTTGCCGGGCGGTTATCAGCGTCCTGCCTGATCTTCCCGTCGCCTCACCCATGCGGCCGCGTTTCGCGAATGGCGAACGCGGCCGTTTTCGTTGCAGATCAACGAATCAGTGCCGAGACCGTTGCGATGCCAAGGATCGTCATGACGACCGAGGCGCACACGTGAATGGCAATCTCGCCCGCAGCCCAGCCGAAACGTCCGTGCTGCAGATGCGACACGACTTCGGCTGAGAAGGTCGAGAACGTGGAGAGGCCGCCCATGAGGCCGGTAATGACGAAGAGGCGCCACTCGGCGGAGAGCTGGGGCATGCGCCCGAAGTATGCGACCGCAACGCCGATCACATAGCCCGCGATGATGTTCGACGCAAGCGTGCCGAGCGGCAGCTCAGGGTAGAGGGCATTCAGGCGTATCCCGAGCACCCAGCGCAGCAGCGAACCGAGCGCGCCGCCAATGCCGACGGCGAAGATGGACAAATACATGGTCTGGAGTGGTTGAGGGCGCAATATGAGCCGGCGCGCCATGTCGCCGCCTCTGTCTTTCTACCGTTTTCGAGCACGGAGTGTAGCACCGGCCGTGACCGGCGGTTTCACGCCACGGCGGCTTGCCCTCAGACCACGTGCTGCCCGGGTTCTGCCGCGAACCCGCGCCGGGCGGCGTGTCAGACGATGCCGCCGTTCGCGCGCAGCACCTGGCCGTTGACCCAGCCGCCGTCCGGGCCCGCGAGGAATGACACGACACCCGCAATGTCGTCGGGTTGCCCGAGGCGCTGCAGCGGCGGCATGTTCGCGAAATGCTGGACCTGCTCTTCGCTTTTGCCGCTGAGGAACAGTTCTGTCGCCACCGGCCCTGGCGCAACCGCGTTCACGCAGATGGAGCGTCCGCGCAACTCGCGTGCGAACACGCGCGTGATCGTCTCCACGGCCGCCTTGCTTGCCGTATAGAGCGCGTAACCGGGCAGATTCATCGCGAGCACGGAGGTGGAAAAGTTGATCACGCGGCCACCGTCCGCGAGCTTCGTCGCCGCTTCGCGCAGCGTGTTGAGCGTGCCGCGCACGTTGATGTCGAAGGTTTCGTCGTAGATCGCGTCGGTCGAATCGGCCATCGTGACCGTCTTCATGATGCCCGCGTTGTTCACGAGCAGCGTGGGTTGGCCCAGCGTTTCGGCGGTGGTCTCGAAGAGGCGGCGCACGTCCTCGGCCTTCGCGATGTTCGCTTGCACGGCGACGGCGCGCCCGCCGCCCGCCGCGATCTTCGCAACGAGCGCCTCGGCTTCGGCGCTGCGCGATGCATAGTTGATGACGACGGCGTAACCGTCGCGTGCGAGACGTTGGGCAATGGCGGCGCCGATGCCGCGCGAGGCGCCCGTGATGATGGCGACGCCGCGCGAGTTCGTAGATGCGTTCATGATCGGAGTCCTTCTCGTGAGTGGTGAGAACGGGCTCGATCATGGACGAAACCATAACGGCGATCATTGCGCGCCGCCGGGTTTCATCATTCCATTTCGATTAACAATGCTGCATGGCGGCGCTCAGTAGGCGATGCAGACGGATTTCGTCTCCGTGTACGCGTCGATGATCGCCCGGCCGTGCTCGCGGCCGATGCCCGAGGCCTTGAAGCCGCCGAAGGGCAGTGCCGGATCGACCATGTTGTGCGTGTTCACCCATACCGTGCCCGCCTGCACGCCGTCCACCACGCGCAGCGCGCGGTCGAGCTGATTGGTCCAGACGCTCGCGCCCAGACCGTACTCCGAAGCATTCGCCGCCGCGATGGCTTCCTCGACATCGTCATACGGCATGGCGACGAGCACCGGCCCGAACACCTCTTCGCGCACGACGGTAAGCGGCTTGTTGGCCGGGTTCGAAATCACCGTGGGCTCGATGAAGAAGCCGGGCCGATTGCCGTCGCCGCCGCCCGCTACGATCTCGCCGCCTTCGGCGCGTCCCTGTGCGATCATGCTGGCGACCTTGGCGCGATGGCGCGCCGAAACGAGCGGGCCCATCTGCGTGGCGGCATCGAAACCTGAACCGAGCACGGTTGCGCGCGCAACGTGTGCAATGCCGTCGACGATCTCATCAAAACGCGCGCGCGGCAGATACAAGCGCGAGCCTGCCGTACAGACCTGGCCGTGATTGAAGAAGATCGCGCCAGCCGCGCCTTCGATCGCCCGCTGCGTATCGCAGTCGCCGAGCACGATCACGGGGCTCTTGCCGCCCAGTTCCAGCGATACGCGCTTGAGGTCGCTCGCGCATTGCTTGCCGATGATGCGGCCCACCTCGGTCGAGCCAGTGAAGGTGACCTTGTCCACCTGCGCATGGCGCACGAGCGCGGCGCCCGCTGTTTCGCCCTGGCCCGTGACGACATTGAACACGCCCGGCGGAAAGCCGGCTTCATGCGCGAGTTCGGCGAGGCGGATGGCGGTGAGCGGCGTTTCCTCGGCGGGCTTGAGCACCACGGTGCAGCCGCAGGCGAGCGCGGGCGCGATCTTCCAGACCGCCATCAGCAGCGGGAAATTCCACGGCACGATCGCGGCGACCACGCCCGCGGGCACGCGCCGCGTGGAGGCGTTGTAGCGCACGCCGGGCGGGAAGGCGAGCGAGAGATCCACGGTGCTGCCCTCGATCTTGGTCGCCCAGCCGGCCATATAGCGCAGCCATTGCACGCTGCCGCCCACTTCGAGCATCTTCGAGAAACCGAGCAGCTTGCCCTGATTGAGCGTTTCGAGCGCCGCGAGTTCTTCGCCGTGCTGCTCGACGAGGTCGGCGAGTTTGAGCAGCAGGCGTTCGCGCGCGGCGGGCGGCATGCGCCGCCACGTGTCGGCTTCGAAAGCGCGGCGCGCAGCAGTGACGGCGGCGTCGATGTCGGCGTCGCTGGCGTCGGGCACCTGCGCGATCTCCGCGCCCGTCGCCGGATTGAATACCGCGAACGTGCGGCCTTTGCCGCTTTCGCTAAAGCGTCCGTCGACGAACATCTGTGTGCGGATCGTGTGCGTGAAGTCCTGGCGGTCCATACCGTCTCCTGATTTCGGTAGTCATGCGAATGTTTTGTTCGGTGGTGATTGTTTCAGCGTAAGTCGATTGTGCTCCTCGCAGCGAGTGCAGATGAAGCAGGGTAGGGCGTGTGCGTACGGATTCGGCGAGGCGTCGCGAATGCATATGGGCATGCAAGATTGAGCGCGCCTCCAACGATGAACAGCGCGTAAAAACCTTGTCCAAAGCCCCATGACGTGGTGGCGAGCGCCGCGCCTGCCAGCATGCCCGCGTGATGTGCGAGGCCAGGGCAGCCGGCACCCGACGCGCGCGACGCTCGCCCACCGCGTATGAGCATGGGAAGCGTCAGGTAGTCGAGCACGGCGAATGCGGGGGCGGCGAGCGCGGCCCACGGCGCGAGGCAATCAAGCGTGAGCGCCGCGAGCAGCGCGCCGCGCAACATGAAGAGCACGAGCAGCGCGCGGCGGTAATCGACGCGATCCGCGAGCCAGCCTGCGAGACTCACCACGACGAGTGACGTCACGACCTGCGTCACGGTTAGCGCAGCGCCGCCGCAGAACGCAAAAAACTGGAAGCGTGCGAGCATGCCGCTCGACAGTCCCGCAAGCAGCGCGGGCGCGAGGACCAGCATGCCGTCGCGCCATGCGGGCGCCTTTGCGTGCGTATGCACCGATGTTGCCGCGATATCACGCGTGCGCCGCAAGTGCATGCACGCAGCGGCGATCAGGGTGACGCCGCCCAGAATGAGCGGCGTCTGCGGGAGCGTTTCGCCAGCGCGTGCCCCGGCGCTCATTGCCGCCATCGTGAGTACGAGTGCGCTCGCGATCGGCACGGTGGCACGCGTGGTGAAACCGCGAGCCAGCGCGCCAGGGATCAACGCCATCGCGAGCAGGGCAAGCGCGCTCGCGGCGAATGCGGCAAACGGCGCGCCGGCCTGCATCGCCGCGATCATGACGCCGCCCGCAAGCGCGCTCGCGCCGCCCGTGATCGACGCCCAGACACACAGCGGGCGTGCCGCGTGCATCACATCAAGGCGGCGCTCGCACGGCATCATCGTGTGCTCACTGCTTGCTATGGCAGCACGATTTTGCTTCGGGCGCGTCTGCGCCATCCTGCACGCTGTGCGGATCGCGCCCGCCCGGCAGGTCCATCGCGGGATTGCCATAGAAGAAGTTGTTGGGCTTGAGCATGAAGCCCGCATATTCCACCGGCATGACGGGGAAGTCTTCGGGCTTGCACACGTGCGTGTGGCCGAAGCTGTGCCACAGCACGATGTCCTCGTTCTCCACGTTGCGGTTCGCCTCGATATAGCGCGGCAGGCCGTCGCCGCCCGCGTGCTGGTTCGGGTAGTCGCCGCTTGCGTAGCGCTGCGTCGTGTCGTACGGCGTGACCCACACGTGGCGTGTGGCAAAGCCGCCGCGCTGGCGCACCTTCGAGTTGGGATCGGCGAGCATGAGTGGGGAGTCGTTGATGATGAGCTTGTAGCCGGGATTCGCGCCCACGCGGTTCTTCACGTTCGGGTTCACGACTTTCCAGAAACGCCCGGTCTGACCGTTGGCGTTGCGCGCCGCCTCCTGCTCGGACTTGAGCACGCGCTTCGTCGTATCGAACACGTTGCCGTACGGGTTCTCCGCACCCATCGCGCGCGGCACGAATTCGTGCTCGGTGACGGAGTTCTTCTCGCCATCCACCATCATGTGCAGGCGCGCGTTGAAGAAGTGCTGATGCGTCGGGCCGCCCAGGTTTTCGGTGACCATGCCGCCCCACGGATACGTGTCGCCGTCCGCCACCGCCGAGGTCTGGATGATGCCCGTGAGCTTGCATTCGAGCTGGATCGTGCCGTCCTGATAGAAGTACCAGTAAAAGCCGTAGTCGTAATTGCCCACCGTCGCGAAGAACGAGATCACGAGCCGGCGCGAGCGGCGCATCTCGAATACGCCGGTGCGGAACTCGTAGTGTTTCCAGAGCGTGCCGTAGTCTTCTTCGTGCAGGCACACCGCATTCTTCATCGTGAAGCCGTTGCCGAAGTCGTCGGCGGACGGAATGTCGAAATAGCGGATCGTGCCGAGGCAATCGCAGCCAAGTTCGAGCTGGTTCGCGAGCTTGCCGAGTCCGTATTCGCCCGCATCGAAGGCGCTTTTCCAGTAGTGGTTCGTCGTGGGGTCCGAGTAGGGCACGCACATCTCGGTCACGCTCGCGCGGTAGACGATCGGGCGCGGCGCGCTCTTGCCGTCGTCCCACGTGATTTGATGCAGCACGAGCCCTTCGCGCGGCGTGAAGCCCACGCGGAATTTCCAGTTCTGCCAACTAACCTGCCAGCCGTCTATCGTGAAGCTCGGGCCTTCGGGCTGGCTGATGGAGAGCGGCTTGACGGTGGCGCGCGGCTCGCCGAGGCTCGGCGTGTCGTAGTTGTGCCTTGCGCGCGGAATGGGGACGATGCGGCCGTCGTCGATCAGCTCGATCACCTTGTGCGCGAGCAGGTCCACCACGGCGACGACGCCTTCGATGGGGTGCGCGTAACCATTGTCGGTCAGGGACTCGCGGTAGTAGCTCACGCAGCGCACGAGGCGGCGACCATTCTCGTTCGGGCGGTCGAAGGCGCCCGCGGAGAACGGGTCGACCTGCACGCGCTCGAGTTCGTCTTCGGTGAGGCCGCGCTTTTTCACGGCCTCGCGCCATGTGGCGTCTTCCTTGACGATGCGCTCCGCATTCATGAAGTCTTCGATCATCACGGGCGGCTGGCCATAGGGCGCGCTTTGCAAGGCGAGCGCCTTGCGCGATTCCACTTTCTTCTCGCGCAGGTCCACGACGAATTCGAGCGTCTGGATGCGGGTGCGATCGATTGCGATGACGAAGGCGCGGCGCGAGTAGTAATCGCCATGCTTGTACGCGAGCACTTCCGCCTTGGGCGGCTCGCGCAATTCGGTGACAGGAAAGCGCCCATATTCATCGAGCTGCTCCGCGGCTTTCACGATGTCACAGGCAAGCTGCATTTCGGCGAGGCTCAACGGGTCGAGCGGATGCGCATTCGGATTCGTGTTCATAAGCATTTCGTAAGGATGACGTTGGGCGCAACAGGGCATGGGACGGTATGGAGAATCCGCATACGTCTCACACGATGTCGATGGGTCAATCGTAGAAACGCCGTATTTTTTTCGCGCTTGCAAAACGCGCCAAAGGGGCGATAGAGTGCGCCATCGACGATCGATGATTAAAACGTCGGCACATACAGGCCCTAATGGAGCGAGACATGAAAAGAGTGCCTGTCAATAGCGGTTTCCCGATGATTCGCGGTGCCGTGATGGGTCCCATCGTGCGTGCACTCGACGCTGCTGGTGCGGACTGCGATGCATTGCTGGCCGAGTTCGGTCTGAGTCGCCGGCAGCTTTCCAACCCCTATGAAATCGTGGCGCTGGGGCGTTACGTGGGCGCGTTCGAACGCGCGGCGCAGGTGCTCGACGAACCCTTTCTCGGCCTGCGTTTAGGCGCCGAACTGCAGCTCACGGAACTGGGGCCGGCTGGCCTCGTGTTCATGTCGTCGCCCACGCTCGGTGCCGCAATCCGCAAGTTCACCGATACGCTCGGCTCGTGGCAAAGCGCGACGGCCGTCGATCTCGTGAGCGACAACGCATGGCCGATGTGGAGCTATCGCATCGCGCATGCGCAGATCTGGCCGCGCCGCCAGGACGCCGAGTACAGCGTATCCGCCATGTGCCACATGATTCGCCAGGTACGGGGCGCGGCGTGGACGCCCTGTGAGATTCATTTCGAGCACGCGGCACCCGAGGACCTCAAGCCCTATTTGCGCCTCTTTCGCGTGCCGGTGCGCTTCCAGCAGCCGGCAAACGGCGTGGTCATGCATCCGCACGATCTCGACACGCCGCTCAAGAGTGCCGACGTGCAGATGGCGCGCATGATGGAGCGCCACGCCACCGACCTTATTTCGCGGGACACGATCCCGCATACCCTCGTGGACCAGGTGCGCGATCTCGTCACGCGCCGGCTCGCGCGCGAGAAGCTCGTGGTCGGCGATATCGCCAAGGACCTCGGGCTTTCGGACCGCTCCTTGCAGCGGCATCTCGCCGATGCCGGGACCTCCGTGCGCCAGATCATTCGCGAAGAGCGCGAGCGCAGCGTGGCGGTGCTGCGCGAGCAGGAGGGCATGACCAACGCGGCCGTGGCCCGCGCAGTGGGTTATGCCGACGCCACCGTGCTATGGCGTGCGACGCGCAACTGGGGCCGAGCAGGCGCCAAGCGCACCCGTTAGCGCGCAAATCGTGAAAGCGAGTTGATGGCTTCCAGTAAGTTTGTGGGCTGAATAAAGTGCGAATGCCCATTCCACGGCATTAATCAGGATGCCGAAGGTAATATCGACCGCTTCAACCCGGTTAAGTGAAAACCCGCTCCAGCTCTGGCGCACTTTATCGAGTAATTGGCGCGTTGCGCCAAGCCGGCGGGTTTATTAGCTGCCTACCATGCGCTCAATCCGAATCGGGAAATTTGATTCGTCGAGCGCCAGAGGCACGCGGTTCTTCATCGTGTCGTATGGCGAACCCAGAACAGACACCAGCAGAGGCAACGATGAACGAACCGTATTCTCCCGCTCACCTCGTTGGAGACAACGTGGCAGTGGACTCACACCGCGGCCTGCTCGGGCTTTGGCAGATCGTCTTTCTTGTCATTTCCGCAGCGGCGCCGCTCACCGGTATGCTTGGCGCGGTGCCGCCCGCCATCAGCCTTGGCAACGGTGCGGGCATTCCCGGCGCATTCGTGATCGCGGGCGTGGTGCTGCTCGTGTTCAGCGTGGGCTTCGCTTCGATGAGCCGCCACATCGTGCGCGCCGGCGCGTTCTACGCGTACATCACGGCGGGGTTCGGCCGCCCCGTTGGCATGGCCGGCGCACTCGTCGCGCTGCTCTCGTACACGAGCATCCAGATCGCGCTGTACGGCCTGTTCGGCTTCTTCTGCACGGTGGTGCTCGGGCCATTGCTACATGGTTCGCTGCCGTGGTACGCGTATTCATTCGCGTGCCTCGTGGTCGTGCAGTTCACCGGCATTCGCGGCATCGACCTGAACAGCCGCCTGCTCGGCGTGCTCATGTGTCTTGAACTCGGCATCCTGCTGCTGCTGAGCCTCGCGATCGTGATTCATCATGGCGGTCCGGATGGCCTCACGCTCGCGCCGTTTTCGCCGCATCACGTCTTCAGCGGCCACCTCGGCATCGCGGTGATGTTCGCGCTCGCGTCGTTCATCGGCTTCGAGGCAACGGCGATCTACGGCAAGGAGTGCCGCGACCCGAAGGTCACGGTGCCGCGCGCCACTTATGTTTCCGTTACGCTGATTCTCGTGTTCTTTGCGTTCGTCACGTGGGCCATTGTTTGTGCTTATGGCATCAGCAACGTCGCGGACGTCGCGACGAAGCAGCCGGGCGACTTCTGGTTCATCCAGTCGACGAAGTACCTGGGCGGCGCGATGACCACGACGATGAGCTTCCTGCTGCTTTCCAGCATCTTCGCGAGCCTGCTGTCGTTCCACAACACGATCGTGCGTTACATCCACGCGCTCTCGGGTGAGGGGATTCTTCCCGCGGTGCTCGATCGTCTGCATCCGAAATATGGGTCGCCGTATCTCGCGAGCTATCTGCAGACGCTATCGGTCGCTGTGCCGGTGGGCCTTTTCGTAGTCGCGGGCAGCGATCCGTTCAATATCGTGTTCAGTTGGGGCTCGGCGCTCGGCACCATCGGCATCGTCATGTTGCAGGCGGTCACGAGTTTCTCGGTGGCGGCGTTTTTCCGCGCCACGAAGAAGGATACGCGCGTCTGGCACGCGTTCCTCGCGCCGGTGCTCGGTGGTTGCGGTCTGCTCTGCATCGGCATCGTGCTGATCGGCAATCTCGACGCGCTCGCCGGCTCCGATAGCCCCGTCGTGGGCGCGTTCCCGTGGGTCGTGCTCGCGGTGGCGCTGATCGGCGTGTTGATCGCCTTCGTGCTCAAGCGTTCGCGGCCGGACATCTACGCGCGCTTCGGCCAATAGCAAGACGCCCGGGACGCGCTTCGCACAAAGCCCCCGATTCACGCAGTTCCTGACTAGTGCGGCGCGCTCTCCGGCGCCGCGCTCCGGCCGCGCACGTGCATGCAGCGCGGCGGCCCACCTCTTTTCGAACAGACAACGACATGGCAAATATCGTCAAGTGCACGGCGCTGGCGCTGGCTTCGTGCGCCCTCGCGATTAGCGCACACGCGCAATCTTCAGTCACGCTCTACGGCACGGTGGACGCGGGCCTCATTTATTCGACCAACCAGCAGACCACGCACGCAGACGGCAGCACGAGCGGCCACGCGAACTGGCAGCTGGGCGGCGGCAACCTCGTGCCGTCGCGCTGGGGCCTCACGGGCAGCGAAGACATTGGCGGCGGCACGAGCGTCAACTTCACGCTCGAAAACAGCTTCTTCTCGCAGAACGGCGCACTATTGCAGGGAGGTACGCTCTTCAATCGCAACGCCTGGGTGGGCGTTGCGAACAGCCGCTACGGCACGCTCACGCTGGGCCGCCAGTACGATCCGTTTTCCGACGATCTGGGCGCTTATGTGTCGAGCAACAACTGGGCGACGCTCTATGGCTCGCACTTCGGCGACGTGGACAATCTCAACGAAGCGTTCAACTTCAATAACTCGATCAAATACGTGAGTCCCAGTTTCGGCGGCTTCACGCTAGGCGGCCTGTTCAGTTTTGGCGGCGTGGCGGGGAACTTCTCGCAGAACCGCGGCTGGTCGGTGGCTGCGAATTACGCCAACGGGCCGCTTTCGCTTTCTGCCGGTTACCTCGAGTTGCGCAATCCGCTGCAGGCAGCGCTGGGCGCAGAGGCCGGCTATATCGGCGACTTCAGTTGCAGCAATCCGAGTGCATCGTACTGCGAACTTCAAAATGCCCAGCGCGTGAGTATTTTTGGCGCGGGCGGATCGTACGCGTTCGACAAGGTCAGCGTGGCGCTCAGCTATACGCATACGCGTTTCTCGCAGAGTCTCTATTTCGCGGAGGCGGCGCGGCCGCAGGGCGCGGACGTCTCGTTCGATATTGCCGAGCTGAATACGTCGTGGCAATACTCGCCCGCGCTGCAGTTCGGCTTCGCCTATATCTTCAACGACGCGCATCCGGACGGCGGCTCGTCCACGCGGCTTCACCAGATCAATCTGGGCGCGGTGTACAGCCTCTCCAAGCGCACGGCGGTTTATGCGGTGGCGATCGGCCAGAAGTCGTCGGGGGCCGGTCTTGGGATCGATGCCGCGAGCGGGGCGACGCAGAACCTGGCGCAGATTCCGAACCTCGTGAATTCGAACACCGACCAGCAGCTTGCCGTGATCGCGGGCATCCGCCATAACTTTTGAGCGAAAAGCCGCGGCGCAGCATGATGCGCCGCGGCAACCCGCAGCGCGTACACGCTTCGCGCGACGCCCGCGCCGTTCGGCAGTAGAATGTTCGGGTCCGCTTTTCGTGTGAGCTCGCGCATGAAAGTTGCCTTGTTCGTCCCTTGCTTCATCGACGCGTTCTACCCCGAAGTCGCAATCGCCACACTGGAACTGCTGGAGCGGTTCGGCTGCGAGGTCGACTATCCGCTCGAACAAACCTGCTGCGGCCAGCCCATGGCCAACAGCGGCGCGCAGGCCGAGGCAGCCGGCGCGGAGCGGGTGTTTGCGCGCGCCTTCGCGGGCTACGACTATATCGTCGGGCCTTCGGCGAGCTGCGTGAATCACGTGCGCGACCACTTCACGGCGATCGAGCAGACCGACGCCGTGCGCAAGGTGCGCGAGAGCACCTATGAGCTTGTCGAGTTCCTGCATGACGTGCTGGGCGCGCGCGAATTCCCCTGGGCCGAATTTCCGTGGCGCGTGGGTTTGCACAATAGCTGCAGCGCGCTGCGCCATTTGAAGGAAGCTTCCGTTTCGGAAATCGCCGGTCCGACATTCTCGAAGCCGCTCGCACTGCTCGAACATGTGAAGGGCATCGAGTTCGTGAAGCCGGCGCGGCCCGACGAATGCTGCGGCTTCGGCGGCACGTTCGCCGTGACCGAAGAAGCGGTGTCGGTGCGCATGGGCCAGGACAAGGTGGTCGATCACGTGAGCGCGGGTGCGCAATACATCGTTTCTGCCGACATGTCCTGCCTCATGCACCAGCAGGGCTGCGCCGAGCGAATGAGCGCGGACATCCGCTTCATCCATATTGCCCAGGTGCTCAACGGAGCGCGCGAATGAAGCGAGTCGAACACGCGAAGCTCGCTGGCACGTTTCTCTCTCGGCCGGAGCATGTCGCCTTCCACGACAAGCGTCTGTGGGACTTGCGCTCGAAGCGCGACGCCCAGGCGCATGCCATTCCCGAATGGGAAATGCTGCGCACGCTCGCCTCGCAAATCAAGGCGCATACACTTTCGCATCTCGCCGACTACCTCGACCATTTCACGCGCACGGCGCAAGCCAATGGCGTGCAGGTCCATTTCGCGGATACGGCCGAGGAACACAACGAAATTGTTTTTCGCATCCTGAGCGAGCGCGGCATGACGGCGCTCGTGAAGAGCAAGTCGATGCTCACCGACGAGTGCGAAATGCGCCCGTACCTGGAGTCGCGCGGCATTTCGGTGATGGAAACCGACCTTGGCGAGCGCATCCAGCAGCTCGACAAGCAGCCGCCCAGCCATATCGTCGTGCCCGCCGTGCACAAGCTGCGCGACGACGTGGCCGAAGTGTTCGGCCGCACCATCGGCACGGACCCGCACAACAACGACATTCACTATCTGGCGGAAAGCCAGCGTATGAATACGCGGCCGTGGTTCGTGCGCGAGAAAACGGCGGGCATGACCGGGTGCAATTTCGCGGTGGCCGAAACGGGCACGGTGGTGGTGTGCACCAACGAGGGCAACGCGGACCTTTCCGCTAACGTGCCGCCGCTGCACATCGTCTCAATGGGCATCGAGAAGCTGATTCCGCGCCTGTCCGATCTCGGCGTATTCGTGCGTATGCTCTCGCGCAGCGCGCTCGGCTCGCCGATCACGCAATACACCTCGCATTTCCGCGCGCCGCGGCCCGGTGCGGAAATGCATTTCGTGCTCGTCGACAACGGCCGGTCCGAGCGGCTCGCCATGCCCGAGTTCTGGTATTCGCTCAAATGCATTCGCTGCGGCGCGTGCATGAATACCTGTCCCGTGTACCGGCGTAGCGGCGGCCTCTCGTACGGCAGCACCTATGCGGGGCCAATAGGCGCGATCATCAATCCGACCTTCGACCTCAAACGCTTCAGCGCGTTGCCGTTCGCTTCGACGCTCAACGGCAGTTGCACGAATGTGTGCCCCGTGAAGATCAATATTCACGAGCAGATTTACCAGTGGCGGCAGGTCATCGCGGCACAGCACGAAGTGCCGTTCGTGAAGCAGGAAGTGCTGAAGATGGCTGGCCGATTGCTCGGCAGTCCGACGCTTTATCGCGGCACGGTGAAGTCGCTCGAGGGCGCGTTGCGGCGCTTGCCGAACTTCATGCTCTACAACCCGCTCAATATCTGGGGCAAACAGCGCGATCTGCCGCATGTGCCGCATACCACGTTCCATACGTGGTACCGGAAAAACCGCAAGGGAGGCGGCGATGGCGGATCGTGAGGCGTTCCTCGCGCGCGTGCGCGCCGCGCAGCCCGCGCACGAACCGTTGCCCGAGGTGCCGCTGTTCGACGCGCCCGCCGGCGATCTGCGCGAGCGCTTTGGCGCCGCGCTCAAACTGATGGGCGGCAGCGAGACGCAGGTGCAAAGCGCGGCCGACGTGCGCGCCATGATCTTGCGCCGTTTTGGCAGCGAGGCGCGTATCGCGTCGGCCACGCCAGAGGTGCAGGGCACGCGCGAGATCAGCGCCGCCACGAAGCCGGCCTCGCTCGAAGACGTCGACGTGGGCGTGGTGCGCGCGCGCTTCGGCGTGGCGGAAACGGGGTCGCTGTGGCTGAGCGAGCGCGAGTACGTGGTGAACGCGCTCGGCTATATCGTGCAGCATCTCGTGGTGCTGCTCGATCCCGCGCAGCTGGTGGCGGGGCTGCAGGACGCATACCGACGCGACGATTTTCGCAGCGCGCGCTACGCTGCGCTCGTCACGGGGCCGTCCGCGACGGCCGATATCGAAGGCGTGCTGATCCAGGGGGCACAAGGGGTGAGGTCGTTGACGGTGGTGTGGCTGCCGGCGCCGTGACGGTTGCACGCCATGGTCATCCACGTCCTTCTCCTGAGCGGCTTTCTGTTGGCGAGTATCGCCCTCGTCCAGGCGGTGAGCCTGCGCTGGTCAATTTCCGAATCGGTCTTGCTCGCCGCGTGGGGTTTCACGCTGGGCGGCATCTATCTCGTGAGCGGCGAGGCCTGGCCCACGCTCGCCGCTAACTTCGTGATGCCCGCGCTTGCGCCTCGGCTGCCGCCCGAGGCTTACCTGTGGATCTTCCTGCCGCCGCTGCTGTTCCAGGCCGCGCTCAGCGTGAACGTGCGCGAGATGCTCGGCGACTCGGCGCCCATTCTGCTGCTTGCCGTGGTGGCCGTGTTCGTTGCGACCGGCATGGTGGGCGGCGCGGTCCGGCTCACAGGTCTCGGTCCGCTCGTCGACGGCCTCCTGCTCGGCGCGATGATCGCGACGACCGACCCTTCCGCCGTGCTCGCCGTGTTTCGTGAAGTGGGCGCGCCCGAGCGGCTCGTGCGCCTCGTGGAAGGCGAGAGCCTGCTCAACGACGCAGCCGCGATTGCGATTGCCAGCGTGCTGATCGCCGCGATCACGGGAGACGCCGCCAATGTCTCGGCAACGGCCGCGCTGCGCGCGCTCGGCATCGCGCTCGGCGGTGGGTTGCTGGTTGGCGCGCTGGCCGGGCGCGCGTTCGCGTGGCTCCTGCCGACGCTGGGCGGCGAGGGTAAAGCCGAAATCTCGCTCAGTTTCGCGCTGCCGTATCCGCTCTATCTCCTCGCCGACCAGATGTTGCACGTCTCGGGCGTGGTGGCCGTGGTCGCGGCCGGGCTCGTCATTAGCGGTCTGGGAAGCACGCGCCTGTCGCCTGTCAACTGGAAGCATCTGCAACTGATCTGGGAACAGATCGCGGCCATGGCGGGCGCGGCGATCTTTCTGCTCGCGGCCATGCAGATTCCGGCCACGCTGCGTAACGCGCAGTGGATCGACCTCATCGCGCTCGCCGTCGTGGTGGTGGCGGCGTTCGCGGCGCGCGTCGTCGTGGTGTTCGGCATGCTGCCGCTACTGAGCCGAATGCGGCTCACCGAGCCCGTGAGCGCCGCCTACAAGCTCGTGATCGCGTGGGGCGGACTGCGCGGCGCGGTGACGCTCGTGCTCGCGCTCGGCCTCGCGCAGGACACGGCGCTGCCCGATTCCACGCGCCGCTTCGTCGCAATTCTCGCGACGGGCTTCGTGCTCGTGAGCCTGATCGTGAACGGCACGTCGCTCAAGCTGCTGATCCGGCGGCTGCACCTCGATCTGCTTTCGCCCCAGGAGCAGGCGCTGCAGCAGAAAGCGGTGCAGCTTTCGTCGATCGGCGTCTCCGAGCGCGTGCATATGGCGGCCCGCACCTTTCACATTCCCGATGCGATCGCCGACCAGGCCTGCCACACGTTCCGGCGCAGCGTCGACATGAGCGCGACGGCATTCGATTTCGAAGCGGCGCTGTCCGACCGCGAGCGTCTCGTCATCGGCCTCGTGACCCTCGCGGCGAAGGAGCGGGACCTCATTCCGCAGTATGGCAGCGGCATTATTACGATCCGCAATCTCGACGCCATGATGCGCAATACCGACGCCATGATCGAAGAGGCGCGTGTGGGCGGGCGCCTCGGATATCAGCGCGCCGCCGCAAAAATACTCGCGGATACGATCGAGATGCGGGTCGCGCGCCTTCTTTATCGCTGGCTGCGCGTGCGGCAGCCGTATGGCGACGCGCTCGCCGATCGCTTCGAGCTCCTGATGTGCCGCCGGGTGGTGCTGCATCAGCTGATCGTCTTCAACGACCGCAGCCTCACGCCGCTGCTGGGCGAGCGTCTCGCGGCGCTGCTCAAGACGATACTCAAGGCGCGTATCGCGACGGCCGAGCATGGACTGGCGGACGTGCGCCGTTGCTTCGGCCACGCTTCGGACGTGCTCGAGCGGCGCATGCTGCTGCTCTACGCGCTGCGCGAAGGGCGCGAACGCGTGCAGGCCATGTACGAGGACCGCTCGATTTCGAAGGAGATCTACGATTCGATCCGGCGCGAGCTGGACGCTGCGTGGAAGCTCGCGGTGCCGCGGGCGCATCCGGATCTCGTGCCGGGCGAGGCACAGGCGAAGGAGATTCATACGCGCATCGACGCATTGAGCGTTGGCGACGCCGAAGCGCAACCAGCGCCCTCAGCACCCATGGCGGCGCACACCGACACCGCCGCGCAGGTGGAAAACGCCACCGCCGAAGGGCGGAGGCCGTCGTCATGACCGAAATCCAGTCGGCGTTGCTCGTGTTCGCGCTGCTGCTCGGCGGCACGGGCCTTGGCGTGCTGTTGCGGCCGTTATTGCCCGAGGAGCATCGCAAGCATGAAACCGTGCAGCTCGTGCAACTCGTGATCGGCATGCTGGTGACCTTTGCGGCGCTCGTGCTGAGCCTGCTCACCGCGTCCGCGAAATCGAGCTTCGATACGGCGACCAACGACATGCGCGCCTACGCCGCCGACCTGATCCAGCTCGACCAACGCCTGCGCGAATACGGCTCTGACGCGGCCGCGGCGCGCACCTTGCTGCGCGCCTATACGGCAAGCGCCATCGCCTCGACCTGGACGCAGGAAAAGGCGCCGCCGGGCAACTACTATCCGCATGATCCAGGCGTCGGCAACGACGAACTCGAAAGCCGGCCGCTCGGTGCGCTGCTCGACTCGGTCGGGCACGAAATCGAAACGCTCGCGCCAGGCGATGCGTACCACCAGGCGCTCGTGAGCCCGCTCTCGCAGATGTTCGATCGCGTGACCGATACGCGCTGGCGTCTCATCGAAGAGGCGCACGGCACGATTTCGCGGCCGTTCTTCACGATGCTCGCGCTCTGGCTAATCCTGATCTTCCTGAGCTTCGGGCTCGTCGCGCCGCATAACGCGCTGGCGATCGTGCTGATCGTGCTCGGCGCGGTGTCGATTTCGTCGGCGGTCTATGTGATCGCCGACCTCGATACGCCGTTCACGGGGCAGCTCGTGGTGCCGAGCGATTCGATGCGCGACGCGCTCGCGCACATGAATGCGCCGGCGACGTAGCGACGCGAGCGAGCCACTGCGCTAGACTCGCGCGACGTGACGCGTACAGGAAAGGAGGTTTGCAATGTTGCGCAAGACGCTCAATGCTTCGCGGCTGCAGGAGGAAGTGCACCGGCGCATCCACAAGCTCCAGGAAGTGGTCGACGACGGCGTGAAGATCGGCGTGCCGCGCCCGCAGCTGCAGGAGCCCGACCGCAGCGGCTGCAACTGGACGATGCAGCACTTTCATAACGCGGCTGGCTTCGAAGCGAGCGTGGCGCGTGTGCTGGAGCAGGTGCGGGCCGAGTACAACCTCCCACAGGCACAGGATGAAGCCGTGGAGGACGATGCCGACGAGGCGGCCGACGCACACGATCCGTTCGGCGGATCGAAACCGGCGCAGGCCGCGAACCCGTTTGGAGCGGCTAGACCGTCGGGCAAGCAGGATCCTTTCGGCGATACCACGCCCGCGAGTGAGGAAGCGCCGCCTGCGAAGGGCAAGCGTCCCGCGAATCCGTTCGGCGATTGACCGATGCGCCGCGCGCCGCCCACTGCGAGCGGCGCGCGTGGCGCAATATTCAGCTTTCTTCCGCAGTGGCCTTGCTGCGCGCGCGGCGCGCACGCGACGGTGCTTTCTTAGCAGCGGGCTCGGCCGGCGCTGCGGCCTCGCTCGCCGGTTCGTCCGCGGCGCTGGCCGGCGACTCGGCTGCTTTCTTCGATGTCCTCTTGCGCGCGGGGCTCTTGCGAGCCGCCGTCTTGCGCGCTCGCGCGGGGGCGGGCGCGGCGGTCTCGACATCGGTGGCCTGTTCGGGCGCCTCGTATGCCTCATACGGCGCCTGGGTGCTCCCGTTCGCGTCGTATGGCTCGGCGGAGAAGGGCGGCGCGGCGTCGTGCCGATGCGCTGCGTGCGCGAGCGCTTCGACCGGCTCGAACGGAATCTCGCCTTGCGTCTCGACCGGTTGCTCGACTGCCGCTTCGCGCACGTCGGCCGCGCCGCTTCCACGCCCATTGCGGCGGCCCTTGCGCCTGCCGCGCGGCTCCTCGGCACGCGCCGCCGTGTTTTCCGGCGCTGACACACTGGCGGCGGCAGCCGCGAGCGGGGGCGGGTTCAGCCGTGACACCCACGTACCCGACTTGTCGTCGCGGCCCACTTCGAGCAGGCCGCGCGACTGCGCCTCTTCGAGCAGATTGCCAAACGCGCGGAAGCCGTAGCGCGTTTCGTTGAAGTCAGGCCGGCGGCGCTTGATGGCGCTCTTGAGCACGGAAGCCCAGATCTTGCCGCTTTCGCCACGCTCCAGCACGAGCGCGTCGAGCGTTTCGATCGCAAAGGCAACGGCTTTCGACTTGCGCTCGTCGCCGTCCTGCTTGGGCTGGCGCTCCTCGCCGCCCTGGCGCTTCGCGCCGCCGGCGTCCTTGCTCTTGCCCTTGCCATGCGTCTGCTGATCGCGCACGAGGTCGCGCACCAGATCGTCATAGAAGATGAATTCGTCGCAATTGGCAACGAGCAGGTCGGAGGTGGAGTCCTTCACGCCCACGCCGATCACCTTCTTGGCGTTTTCGCGCAGCTTCGAGACGAGCGGCGAAAAGTCGGAGTCGCCGCTCACGATTACGAACGTGTCCACGTGCGACTTCGTGTAGCAGAGATCGAGCGCATCCACGACGAGGCGGATATCGGCCGAATTCTTCCCCGACTGGCGCACGTGAGGAATTTCGATCAGCTCGAAGCTCGCTTCGTGCATCGCGGCCTTGAAGCCCTTGTAGCGCTCCCAGTCGCAATAGGCCTTCTTCACGACGATGCTGCCCTTGAGCAAGAGCCGCTCCAGCACGGGCTTGATATCGAAGCGGTCGATCTTCGCGTCGCGCACGCCGAGCGCGACGTTCTCGAAGTCGCAGAACACCGCCATGCTGACGTTTTCCTGTGGGGAGGCCATGTGATTGATTCGTTCCATCTACCGTTTGAATTCACATGATAGCCGGTTGCACAGCGATGGGCCGGGAATCGTCATAGTGGCGTGTCGCCCCGCGCACCTGTTAGTTGTGTGCGCAAGCATGGTTATCTGGAGCGGTTTTTGAACATGCGGCCGTAAAACGCAGTCGTTTTCACGTTTATCTAGTTCCCTAACAGCTCCTTAACAAGTGTGTAACACAACTTACATAGACTTTCGGCGAGTCAAAATCCGTCGGGTGTGTCCGACTTATAACGAGGGACAGTTGTGAAGAAAATACAGTCGCGCAGGGGGGCGCTCGCGATGCTGACGAGCATCGGCGTAATGGCGGGGTTATCTGGTTGCGGAAGCAACGGTTCGGACGGCGGACCGAAGGTCACCGGTCAGGTGCTCGGCAGCTATATCCAGAATGCGGCGGTCTGCCTGGATGTGAACAACAATGGCAAGTGCGACCCGGGCGAGCCGGTCGCGCGCTCGGATGCCCAGGGCAAGTTCTCGATCTCCGATACGAGCAATGGGTCGTGGAAGTACATCGTTGCCGACCTGAGCGGCGCCACGGAGAACGACGCATCGGGCAAGAACATGGGCACGGCGTTCAACAGCACGGCTACGTTCCGTTCGCCGCGCGGCGTCAGTTCCGTCAGCGCGATCACCACGCAGCTTTCGCAACTGATGGACAGCGGCCTGTCGCAGTCGGATGCTCAAACGCAACTGGCGAACAAGATCGGCACGACGCCGGACACCCTGCTGGGCGACTTCAACACCAACGGCAACGCCGTGGTGAAGGCAGCGAGCGACCAGTACATTGCAACCGTCGCTTCGAGCAAGGCGATCAAGCACGTCTGGGTTATCGTGCTCGAAAACAAGAGCGCGGAATCGACGTACGGCACGACGGCCTCGGATTCGAACCAGGACCCGTACCTAAAATCGCTGATGCCGCAGGGCACGTTCCTCTCGAACTACTACGGCACCGGTCACGTTTCGCTGGACAATTACATATCGATGGTGTCGGGTCAGCCGTCGACGCACGACACCGAAACGGACTGCTTCCAGATTTGGTCCGATATCGTGGATGCCGGCAACGACTCGGCGAACCCCAAGGTTCTCAAGGCAGGCACGGACGTCAACGGCCACCAGAGCGGCGGCTGCGTGTTCCCGGCTCGCGTGCAGCATATTGGCAACCAGATGGAACAAGCCAGGCTCACGTGGCGCAGCTACAACGAGGACATGGGCAACGACCTGAACCGTGACGGCACGAGGACCTGTTCGTTCCCGCGCCGTACCGCGCAGCTTTCGGGCACCGACCCGACGAAGGCTGTGGACGGCACGCAGGCCGCGCAGGCTCCTTCTGCTTCGGGTGACGTGGCGGGCGATGAGTACGCAACGCGCCATAATCCGTTCCCGTATTTCCATTCGACCATCGATGATCTGGCGAACTGCGACGCGCACGTGGTCAACCTGCAAGACGACCTGGCAACGGATCTTCAGTCGATTGCCACCACGCCGAACTTCTCCTTCATCACGCCGAACCTGTGTGACGATGGTCATGATGGGGACGGTACGGGTACCGCAGGCAAGGGCTGCGCAAACGGCCAGCCTGGTGGTTTGACTTCGATCGACGCATTCCTGAAGAAGACGATCCCGCTGATCGAGGCTTCGCCCGCCTACAAGCAGGACGGCCTGATCATCATCACCACGGACGAAGGCGTCGTGACAGGACTCACGCCGACAACGCAAGTCAGTGCTGATGGCACGACGCTTTCCCTGCTGGAGCCGGAGATGGGCAACCAGTGCCCTGGCTGCAACCAGCAAACGGGTCCGAACGTGACGCGTCCGGAACAGGTCACGATGTCCACGCTGCCGGTTGCTGAAGCAAGCCTGCTCGGAATTAACCCGGCGACGCTGCCTGCATCCGTGCAGAAGGTGTCGATTGCGTTGAACTACCTCGGAGTCGGTGGCGATCAGATTGGTACGCTTCTGCTGTCGCCGTTCATCAAAGGCGGTCACGTGGATAGTACGGGCTACAACCACTACGCGATGCTGCGTTCGCTCGAAGACAACTTCGGCATGGGCTCGTATCTCGGCTACGCCGATGATGCATCGCTCAAGCCGATCTTCACATCGGCCAACATTGATAACCGCTAATTCCTGGCGGTCTCACAAGAACTCTGTTGTCTAAGCCCGGTTCTCCGTTCGAACCGGGTTCTTTTCTTGATCCGTCATGCGCCATTTTTCTACAAGGGCTGTTCTCGCAACGGCCCTTTGCATTTTCCTTCTGTCCGCTTGCGACAAACGAGCACCGGACGCTCAAGCAGCCCCGGTCAATGCAGGTGCTTCTGATCTGGCAGCTATCGGCAAGGCAGCGTTCTTCGATCCATCGCTCTCAGCTTCCGGCAAGCAGTCATGTGCCTCCTGTCACAGCCCTGCGAATGCCTATGGGCCGCCAAACGGTCTGGCTGTCCAGTTGGGTGGCCCAAACCTCGATCGAGCCGGACTGCGCTCGGTGCCGTCGCTGCGCTATCTGCGTGCTGTGCCTTACTGGACCTACACGCAGGCAAATAGCCTGAAAGAGCGTCTCGAGGACGGAGATAATCAGCCCAGCGGCGGATACACCTGGGATGGGCGCTACAACTCCCCCGCGGATCAGGCTGCATTTCCCCTGCTCAATCCGGATGAAATGGCAAACAGCAGCGCGGATGACGTGGCGAAGAAGCTGAGCAAAAGCGCCTACGCACAGCAGTTCCGGGAAGCATTCGGCCAGTACATTTTCTCGCGACCGGCGCAGGCACTGGCGGACCTTGGAAAGGTATTGCAGGCATTCCAGTTCAATGATCCTTCGTTCGCGCCGTACGCCAGCAAGTTCGACCGCGTGCTCGACGGCAAGGATCAATTCACGCCACAAGAAGCGCACGGATTGAAGCTGTTCAGCGACCCGGACAAGGGGAACTGTGCAAGCTGTCATCTAATTAACAAAGGCGCTCATGGCTCGCATCCGGCATTGACGGATTACAACTTTCAGACGCTGGGTGTGCCACGCAACATGGACATTCCGGCCAATCGCGATCCGAACTTCTTCGACATGGGGTTATGTGGGCCGCTTCGTCAAGACCAGGCGAAGCAGCAGAAGTGGTTCTGTGGGATGTTCCGCACGCCCACGCTTCGCAACGTCGCCACGCGGCGCGTGTTCTTCCACAATGGCATGTTCCATACGCTTGAAGATTCGATGCGCTTCTATGTCGAGCGCGACACGAACCCGGAGAAGTGGTATTCGAAAGACGCGCACGGCCAAGTCGTAAAGTTTGACGACCTGCCGAAGGATCTGCGCAGTAATGTGGATACCAAGACGGAGCCGCTGACGAATCAGCTGGGCGGCAAACCGGTCTGGTCAGACTCGGATATCCGCGACGTGGTGGCGTTCCTGGATACCCTGACTGACGCGGACGCACAGACAGTGCCTCGCTAACATCGTGCAGAAAAATGAAAAGCCCGGTCAGTTTTTGAACCGGGTTTTTATGCGATCAGGCGTGCCGCGCAATCCCGAGCGGCGCGCGAACCGCGATCCGAAGTACTACGACGAAGGCCTGTGCGGCCATGTGGTGAAGTTCGACGATCTGCCGCCCGAACTGCGCGCCAACATCGACACCGTGGACGAGCCACTCACGCGCAAGGCGGGCGAGCGCCCGGCATGGAACGCACGCGATATCGACGACGTGATCGCCTTCCTGAAGACGTTGAACGACGGCTATCTGCCCGCACCCACGAAGCCGGTTGCCCCCGCGCCGACCACGCTGACGAAGCGTTAAGCGCCGCGCGCCACGTAGCCGAGGAGGGCGCTCACGGCGTCCGCTTCGCGGCGTACGGCGCGCCCGTTCGGGCCCTCGGGCGTGGCGTCGAAGCCGCCCGTGGCGCCCAGCGCCGTGAGCACGCCGCAGAGCTTGCCGGTGTGATCGAAGAGCGGCGCCGACACGGCGCTGATGCCCTTGAGATTCGTGTCGCGCACGCTCGCGCAGCGCGCCGCCTGCACGTCGCGCCGCAACGTGCCGATCGGATCGCTCGCATTCAGTTGCGCACGCAACGAAGCGTCGGCATGCGCGAGTTCTTCCTGCGCTTGCGCGAGCACGCGCGTGTCGTCGAGCAGGCCGAGAAACACGCGGCCCGTGGACGACCACAGCAGCGACATCACCGAACCCACCCGCACGTTGACGGTCACGGGCAGCCCCGGCTCCTCGAAACGGATGATCGTGGGCCCCTTATTGCCCATCACCGCGACGAACGACGTCACTTCGAGCGTCTCGCGCAGGCGCACGAGCGCGGGTTCCGCAATGCGCACCGGATCGGCCTGGCGCATGGCGGCCACGCCGATCATCATCGCCTCGACGCCGAGCAGATACTGCTGGGTGGCGGTGTCCTGCGCGACGAGGCCTTCCTCGATCAGGCTCACGAGATAGCGATGCACCTTCGCGGGGCTCTCGCCCACGCAGGCGGCGAGCCCCGAGAGGCTCGCGCGGCCGCCCAGGCGCGCAAGACCCTTGAGCACGGCCATGCCCGTTTGCGCGGATTGCACGCGCTGGCGGCGCTCGCGCGGTGCGGCTACGGCCTTCGTCTCTCTCGCGACTTTGGGGGACGTCGAGACTTCGGCGACTTTGGCCGCGGGGCGACGGGGGGTGGTTTTCCTGCTTTCCATGCTGGACGGGGACGCTGGGGTATCGGTTGGATTCACGCGGATTTTAGGGCGCGTAGGGGCGGCGTGGTGCCTGAGGTGCTTGCACGTTAACCCCTATCTCAGAATTACGCAATGCGTACTAGAGTTACGCAAAACGTAATGCACGCAGCATGCAGGAGAGGCCTATGAGCGAGACACCTTCCCCGTCGGCGGGCCGCTGCCCGTTCCCCCACGCAGCGAGTCACGACGCAAACGCCGCGCCGCGCTGCCCGGTCAGCGCCAATGCCGCGGCATTCGACCCGTTCAGCGACGGCTACCAGCAGGACCCGCCCGAATACGTGCGCTGGGCGCGCGAGCAGGAGCCCGTGTTCTATAGCCCTCAGCTTGGTTACTGGGTGGTCACGCGCTACGACGACATCAAGGCGATCTTTCGCGACAACCTCACATTCTCACCCTCCATCGCGCTCGAAAAGATCACGCCCACCGGTCCCGAGGCGAACGCGGTGCTGGAGTCGTACGGCTACGCCATGAACCGCACGCTGGTGAACGAGGACGAGCCTGCCCACATGCCGCGCCGCCGCGCGCTGATGGAGCCGTTCACGCCCGAACATCTCAAGCACCACGAACCAATGGTGCGGCGCCTCACGCGCGAGTACGTGGACCGCTTCATCGACGCAGGGCGCGCCGACCTCGTGGACCAGATGCTCTGGGAAGTGCCGCTCACCGTGGCGCTGCATTTTCTGGGCGTGCCCGAAGAGGACATGGACCTGCTGCGCAAGTACTCGATTGCGCACACGGTCAATACATGGGGCCGGCCGCGCCCCGAAGAGCAGGTCGAAGTCGCACACGCGGTGGGCAACTTCTGGCAGTTCGCGGGCAAGGTGCTCGACAAGATGCGCCAGAACCCGGATGGCCCGGGCTGGATGCAATATGGCATCCGCAAGCAGAAGGCGCATCCCGAAGTCGTCACGGATTCCTATCTGCATTCGATGATGATGGCCGGCATCGTGGCCGCGCACGAGACCACGGCCAACGCCACGGCGAACGCAATGAAGCTGCTGCTGCAGCACCCGCACGCGTGGCGCGAGATCTGCGAGGACCCGAGCCTGATTCCGAACGCGGTGGAGGAGTGCCTGCGCCACAACGGCTCGGTGGCGGCCTGGCGGCGCCTCGCGACGAAGGACGTGCAGATTGGCGGCATCGACATTCCGGCGGGTTCGAAGCTGCTCATCGTGACGTCCTCGGCGAATCACGACGAACACCATTTTGCCGATGCCGACCTGTTCGACATTCGCCGCGACAACGCAAGCGACCATGTCACGTTCGGCTATGGCTCGCACCAGTGCATGGGCAAGAACCTCGCGCGCATGGAGATGCAGATCTTCCTCGAAGAGTTCACACGCCGCTTGCCGCACATGCGTCTGGCCGAGCAGACGTTCACCTATGTACCGAACACGTCGTTCCGGGGTCCCGAGCATGTGTTGGTGGAATGGGACCCGGCGCAAAATCCGGAGCGCGCGAATCCGGCGCTGTTCGGCGCGCAGGTGGCGGTGCGCATCGGCGAGCCATCGGCGCACGCGCTTTCGCGGCCTGTGGTGGTCGAACGTGTGGACGCCGTGGCCGAAGGCATCGTTCGTTTGCGTCTCGTCGCGCCGGACGGCGGCGCGCTGCCGCGCTGGGCGCCGGGCGCGCATATCGACGTGGAGTGCGGCGACACCGGCATCTCGCGCCAGTACTCGCTGTGCTCGGACCCCGCCGACACGGGTGCGTTCGAGATCGCCGTGCTGCGCGAAACGCAAAGCCGCGGCGGTTCGGCGTGGGTGCACGACGCGTTGCGCGCAGGCATGCGTCTGAAGATTCGCGGCCCGCGCAATCACTTCCGGCTCGACGAAGCAGGGCGGCGCGCGATCTTCATTGCGGGCGGCATCGGCATCACGCCGGTGAGCGCCATGGCGCGCCGCGCGCGCGAGCTGGGCATCGACTACGAATTGCACTATAGCGGGCGCTCGCGCAAGACGATGGCGCTCGTCGACGAACTCGCGCAGCTGCATGGCGAGCGCCTGCATCTGCACGTCTCGGAAGAAGGCACGCGCAACGATTTCGCCGCGCTGCACGTCGACGAACACACGCGCGTCTACGCATGCGGCCCCGCGCGCATGCTCGAATCGCTCGAAGCCTGCCGCGAGGCGTGGCCCGAGGACGCGCTGCGCGTGGAGCACTTCGCCGCGACCGGCGGCAAGCTCGATCCCTCGCAGGAGCGGGCGTTCGAAGTCGAGTTGAAGGACTCGGGGCTCGTGCTCAACGTGGGCGCGGACCAGACCGTGCTAGACGCGCTGCGCCGCGCGAATATCGACGTGCAAAGCGATTGCGAAGAAGGCTTGTGCGGCTCGTGTGAGGTGCGCGTGCTGGCGGGCGAGATCGACCACCGCGACGTGGTGCTCACACGCGCCGAGCGCGACACGCAAACCCGCATGATGACCTGCTGCTCGCGCGCGAAAAGCGGGCGATTGATCCTCGAACTCTAGTCGCCGCAGAGCGATCGAGACGACACAATAATGATTGGAGACATTGCATGAACAAGGCGGTGGAGGTTACCGGCATCATCGACGAAAGCCGGTTCGGGCCGTATCAGCTACTGGTGGTCACGCTGTGCGCGCTGTGCCTCATGATGGACGGCTTCGACGTGCAGGCGATGGGCTATGTCGCGCCGGTCGTGATCCGCGAATGGGGCATTGCGAGGGAAACGCTCTCGCCGGTGTTCGGCGCGGGCCTGTTCGGCATGCTGGTGGGCTCGCTCACGTTCAGCACGCTCGCCGACAAGATCGGCCGCCGCCCGGTGCTGATCGGCGCGACGCTGTTCTTTTCTGCGTGCATGGTCGCGACGGGCTTCGCGCATTCGATCGCGGAACTGGTGGCCTGGCGCTTCGTCGCGGGGCTGGGGCTTGGCTGCATCATGCCGAATGCGATGGCGCTCGCGGGCGAGTACAGCCCGCGCCGCATGCGCGTCACGCTCATGATGATCGTCTCGTGCGGCTTCACGCTGGGCGGCGTGGTGGGTGGCCTGATCACCGCGGCGCTGATTCCCGCGTTCGGGTGGCGCGCCGTGTTCTTCGTGGGCGGCGCGATTCCGCTCGTGCTCGGCCTGCTGATGTGGCTCGCGTTGCCCGAGTCGATCCAGTTCCTCCTGTTTCGCGGCCGTGGTGAGCACACTCAGGCGCGCGTGCGCCGCAATCTGTCCCGCGTGGCGCCGGCGCTCGCGTTGCCGGCCGGCGTGCAGTTCACGACCGGGGAAACGCGCTCGCGCGGCGTGCCGTTCGTCGAACTGTTCAAGGAAGGGCGCGCGCGGGTGACCGTGCTGCTGTGGGTCGTGAACTTCGCAAACCTGCTCGCCATGTATTTCCTCTCGAACTGGCTGCCGACCGTGATCCGCGACGCCGGCTATTCGACCCAGACCGCCGTGTTCGCCGGCACGGCGTTGTGGGGCGGCGGTGTGATCGGCACGCTGCTGCTCGGGCGCATCATCGACCTCGCGGGCTTCACGCGCGTGCTCGCCACGACGTTCCTGATCGCCATCGTCTCGACGGCCGCCATCGGCAATCCGGCCGTGATGGTCTCCGTGGCCGCGATGTTCGTGGCGATCTCCGTTACGGGCTTCACGATCATCGGCGGCCAGCCTGCGCTCAACGCACTCGCCGCGACCTACTATCCGACCTCGCTGCGCTCGACCGGCATCGGCTGGAGTCTCGGCGTGGGGCGGATCGGCTCGGTCGTCGGTCCGGTGCTGGGCGGCGCGCTCCTGCACCTGCAATGGTCGTCCTCGGCGCTCTTTCTCGCGGCGGCCGCGCCGGCCTGTGTGTCGCTCGCGGGCATCGTGGCGATTCATCGGGCGAATAGCGCCGCTAAGGGCGCGATGGGAGGCGAGCGTGCGGCGGCGCAGGTGGAGTGACTGGCGGCAGCGCCTGCGTAGGGCCGCGCCGGTGCCTCGCACGCGTCACGCGCGAGCGCTGAGTGCCTCGCGAGCACGCGCCCGGTCGAGACGCTAATCGCCTCGAAGCCCCGGCCATCGGGGTGATTTCCGACTTCTCGGCAGACGAATGCCGGCTTTCTCGAAAACGAATTGTTGGCAGGCCGCGCCTGAACCACACTGATACCTGTCGCGATGCGGCGTGCCACGGCGCGCCGTACGCAGTCAAAGAGCAACGACGGGAGGTGACAGTGGTGAGGCGAGCGGCGCGCAAGATCAGCGATATCGCGCGGCACTGGGCGGAGGCGTCGCCCGAGACCGTGGCGATACGCGAAGAAACAAAGGTGACGAGCTTCGGGCAGCTCTGGAGCGACGTAGGGCAGGCGCAGCGGTTTTTGCGCGAGCAGGGCGTGGACGTGGGCGACCGCGTGCTGATCGTGGCCGAAAACTGCTCGGCCGTGGTGACGCTGCTGTTCGCGCTTGCGGAAATCGGCGCGTGGCCGGCCGTGGTCAATGCGCGGCTCTCGGAGCGCGAGATCGAGACGATCCGCGCGCATTGCGGGCCGCGTCTCATGCTGTTTACGCACGGCGCATCGCCTGACGCGCTGCGTCACGGCGTGCGCTATCGCGCGCGCGAAATCGCGCCCGCCGGGCTCGGCCCGCTGATGATGGCCGCGCCCGACCTCAACGCGGCGCGCGAGGCCGAGGCGCTCGCGCACGAGGTCGCGGTGCTCATCTACACGTCGGGCACGACGGGCCAGCCCAAGGGGGTGATGGCCACGCATCGCGGCCTGCTGCATTTCGCGCATGTCTCGGCGACGTCGCGCGACATGACACAGGCGGACTGCGCGTACGCGGTCATGCCGATGTCGCATATCTTCGGCCTCGCCACGCTGCTGCTCGCCACTTTCGAAGCGGGCGCGAGCCTGCATCTCGCGGCGCGCTTTTCGGCGGAAGAGGTCGTGAAAGCGCTCGGCGCCTCCGAAATCTCCATCCTGCAGGGCGTGCCGACGCTCTTCACGCGCATCGTCGCCTACGTGCGCGAGCACGGCGGCACGGTGCACGCGCCGCGTCTGCGCTACCTATACACGGGCGGCGGTCCGCTCGATCCCACACTCAAGCAGCAGGTCGAAACACTCTTCGGCATGCCGCTGCATCACGGCTACGGCATGACCGAGTACGCGGGCTCGCTCTTCATCACGCGCATGGACCGTCCGCGCAAGGACGTGTCATCGGGCGAAATCGTCGAGGGCGCCGAGTTGCGCGTGGTCGGCCCCGACGGCCACGACGTGCCGCGCGGCGAAGCGGGCGAATTGTGGGTGCGCGGTCCCGGCGTCATGCACGGCTACTATCGCGAGCCAGGCCTGACTGCGGAAGTGCTCGATGCAGAAGGCTGGCTCAAGACCGGCGACCTCGGCCGGCTGGACGCGGACGGCGCGCTCTTCATCGTCGGCCGCTCGAAGGATCTCATCATCCGTTCAGGCTTCAACGTCTATCCGATCGAAGTCGAGTCGGTCATCAACACCTACGCGGCAGTGCGCCAGAGCGCCGTGGTGGGGCGGCGCGACGCCGAAGGCAACGAGGAAGTCGTGGCCTTCGTGGAAGCGAAGGAGGGCGCGACGATCGATGCAGACGACCTTGCCCACTACCTGAGCGAGCGGCTCTCGGCCTACAAGCGCCCCTCGGAGATCGTGACCATCGACATGATTCCGACTACGGCCAGCGGCAAGCTGCAAAAGCAGCCGCTGCGCGAAATGGCCAAACGGGCCGTGCGCGCTCGCTGAGCATTCCCGATTTTCTTTTCCTCACGGGCGGCGTCGTGCCGCCCGATCAACGATTGCAGGGCATACTCCATGATTCGCGACCAGGAAACGATGAACGTTCTGCTCGACAACGTCGCGCGCTTCGTGCGCGAGCGTCTCGTGCCGAACGAAGAACGCGTGGCCGAAACCGATGAAATTCCGGCCGATATCGTCGACGACATGAAGGCCATGGGTCTCTTCGGCCTGACCATCCCGGAGCAGTACGGCGGGCTCGATCTCACGATGGAAGAAGAAGTGCTCGTGATGTTCGAACTCGGCAGGACCTCGCCTGCGTTTCGCTCGATCATCGGCACGACGGTGGGCATCGGCTCGCAGGGCATCGTGATCGACGGCACCGACGAGCAAAAGGCGACGTGGCTGCCGAAGCTTGCGAGCGGCGAGATCATCGCGAGCTTTGCGCTCACGGAACCGGGCGCGGGCTCGGACGCCGCCTCGATCAAGACGCGCGCCGAGCGGCACGGCGACCACTACGTGGTGAACGGCACCAAGCGCTTCATCACGAATGCGCCGCAAGCCGGCATGTTCACGCTGATGGCGCGCACCAATCCCGACGAGCCGCGCGCGGGCGGCGTCACCTCGTTCATCGTCGACGCGAAGACGCCCGGCATCAGCTTCGGCAAGCGCGACAAGAAGATGGGGCAGCGCGGCGCGCATACCTGCGACGTCATCTTCGAGGACGTGAAGGTGCCCGCGGGGAACCTCATCGGCGGTAAGGAAGGCGTGGGGTTCAAGACCGCGATGAAGGTGCTCGACAAGGGGCGCATCCATATCGCGGCGATCTGCGTGGGCGTAGCGCAGCGCATGCTCGACGACGCGCTGCGTTACGCGATGGAGCGTGAGCAGTTCGGCGAGAAGATCGCCGAGTTCCAGCTCGTGCAAGCCATGCTCGCCGATAGCCAGACCGAACTCTACGCGGCGCGCTGCATGGTGCTCGACGCCGCGCGCCGCCGCGACGCCGGCCAGAACGTGAGCACGGAGGCCGCGTGTGCGAAGCTGTTCGCATCCGAGATGTGCGGGCGGGTGGCAGACCGCGCGGTGCAGATCTTCGGCGGCGCTGGCTATATGTCCGACTATGGCATCGAGCGCTTCTACCGCGATGTGCGCATCTTCCGCATCTACGAAGGCACGAGCCAGATCCAGCAGATCGTCATTGCGCGCAACATGATTCGCGCGGCTGGCGGGCGGTAAGCGATCGGGGCGGCGCGCAGCACGCGCGCCGCGTCATGGGTTTTATTCGAGGCGGCCGATGCCGTCGGCCACCAGCAGATCGACGAGCTTGCGCGCGAACAGCGGCAGGGCGTCGCGATCGGCCATGCAGATCTGCAGTTTGCGCACCGCCCACTCGTCGGTGAGCGGCACGATCTTGAGCGACATGGTTTGCGCGTGGCGACGCGCCGTGCCCTCGGGCAGCACGCCAATACCGATGTTCGCCTCGATCATGCGGCACGCGGCTTCGAAATTGCCGATCTGGATGCGCCAGCGTATCGTGCGCTGCAAATCCGACGAGGCGCGCTTGAGAAACGAGAAAATCGCGCTTTCGTCGGGCGGCCCGATGAAGTCGTAGTCGAGCGTATCGGCAAACGCCATCTCGCTCGCTTGCGAAAGCGGGTGGCTCAGTGCGGTGACGAGCACGAGCCGGTCGCGCCGGTAGGGCAGCACTTGCAGTCCCTCCGTGCGCACATTGCCGGCCACGATGCCGATATCGATCGTGCCGTCCTGCACGGCGCGCACGATATCGGGCGAAAGGCGCTCGTGTATGTCCACGTACACGTCGGGATGATTGATGAGGTAGGTGCGCAGCACGGCAGGCAGAAACTCGCTCATCGCCGTGGTGTTCGCAAACACGCGCACATGGCCCTTCACACCCTGCGAATATTCCTGCAGGTCTCCCGTGAGTTGCTCGAGCTGCTTGAGCACGCGGCGCGCGTGCGCGAGCAGCGTCTCGCCGGGGCCCGTTAGCGTGACCCCCTGGCTCGTCCGGCTCAGGAGCTTCACGCCCACTTGTTCTTCGAGATTCTTGATACGCGTGCTCGCCGCGGGCAGCGACAGGTGCGCGCGTTCGGCGCCGCGCGTGAGGCTGCTTGCCTCGGCTACGTGGGTGAAGAGCTTCAGGTCGACGAGATCGAAATGCATGGGTTGACTAGCCGTAACTCCAATGTACGTCAGCTCGTTCGTTCGAGGGATACAAAAAACATGCGGGACGAGCAGACTCCAGGCATTATTGCGCCGCAGCGCAATGCACGCCATTAGCGATAGTACGGGTTAATCCTGGCCGAAACAGGCGTTCGGGATATCCAAATTGTGCAGCCTTGGCCGATGCGTCAAGCTGCAACACGAACGGCACAGCTTGCCGCATAACAAATCCAATCGAATCAAATCGGATCAATGCCCGGCGCAACGCGGGCTGGAGGAGCGAAAACGATGACGACGCAACGAATGCTGGACGGTAAGGTCGTGGTGGTGACGGGATCGGGCGGGGGCATTGGCCGCGATATCGCGCTCATGATGGCGCGCCACGGCGCGAAAGTCGTGGTGAACGACGTGGGCGCCTCGCTCACCGGCGAAGGGCATAACGACGGCCCCGCGCAGGCCGTGGTGAACGAGATCAAGTCGTTCGACGGCCAGGCCACGGCGAACACCGACAGCGTGGCCGATGCCGGCGGCGCCGCCCGCATCGTGCAGAACGCGCTGGACGTGTTCGGCCGTATCGATTGCGTGGTGAACAACGCGGGCATCCTGCGCGACCGCTTCTTCCACAAGATGAGCGAAGAAGAGTGGGACGCCGTACTGAAGGTTCACCTCTACGGCTCTTACTACGTCTCGCGCGCCGCCGCCGACCACTTCAAGGAGCAGCGCAGCGGGGCGTTCGTGCATATGACGTCCACGTCCGGGCTGATCGGCAATCTTGCGCAGGCCAACTACAGCGCGGCGAAGCTCGGCATTGCGGGCCTGTCGAAATCCATCGCGCTCGATCTGGAAAAGTTCGGTGTCCGTTCGAACTGCATCGCGCCGTTCGCCTGGAGCCGCATGATCAACTCGATCAAGATCGATTCGCCGGAACAGGAAGCGCGCGTCGCCAAGATCAAGCAGATGACGCCCGCGAAGATCGCACCGCTCGCCGTCTACCTCGCCAGTGAGCAGGCCGCTGACGTGACGGGCCAGATTTTCGCAGTCCGCAACAACGAAATCTTTCTGATGAGCCAGCCGCGCCCCGTGCGCTCGGTGCATCGCGGCGAAGGCTGGACACCGGAGACGATTGCCGAGCATGCCATGCCGGCGCTGCGAAAATCGTTCCATACGCTCGATGTTTCCGCCGATGTCTTCAGCTGGGACCCCGTCTGATGACGCGCGGCCCGCGCGCGGCGCGCATCGTCGACGCCGCGCAGCTCGATTTCGCGCAGTACGTGCGCCCGGGCGACACGCTCGCGTGGGGCCAGTGCGGAGCCGAGCCGTGCACGCTCACCGCGCTGCTGATGGCGCAGCGCAAGGCGATAGGCGGGCGCTTTCGCGTGTTCGTGGGCGCGTCGTGGTCGGAAACGCTCGAGCCCGCGTATGCCGACTGCGTGGACTTCATGGCCTATGGCGCGTCGGGAACCAACCGGCGCCTCGAACGCGAAGGCGTGCTCGACATTCTTCCGTGTCACTACTCGCAGTTTCGCAGCGCGTTGACCAGCGGTCCGAACCGCATCGACGTGTTGCTGCTGCAAGTTGCCCCCGCGGACGAGGCGGGACGCTACAGCCTCTCGATCGCCCACGAGTATCTCGTGCCGCTGATCGACAGCGCGCGCGTGGTCATTGCGGAGGTGAATGCGGCAGCGCCCTGGACCTACGGCGAGCGCATGTTGCGCGCAGACGATTTCGACGTGCTGATCCATACCGACCGCACGCCGCTGGAAGCGCCGGCCGCGCAGGCCGGCGACATCGAGCGGCGCATCGCGCAGCACGCCGCTTCCCTGATCGAAGACGGCTCGACGATCCAGTTCGGGCTGGGCGCGCTGCCCGAGGCCATCGTCGCGCAGTTGCGCGACCGGCGCGACCTTGGCGTGCATAGCGGCACCATCGGCGACGCCGTGGTCGATCTGATCGAAGCCGGTGTGGTGACGAATGCCCGCAAGGCGCGCGATCGAGGCGTGAGCGTGGCCGGCACGATGATGGGCACGCGCAAGGTCTACGCGCATGCGCACCGCAATGCGCAGATTCAGTTTCGCGCCACGGCCTATACGCACGATATCGACGTGCTCGGCAGCCTCGATCGCTTCGTAGCGATCAACTCGGCGCTCGAAGTCGATTTGACCGGGCAGGTCAATGCGGAGGCCGTCGGCGGCCGCTATGTGGGCGCGGTGGGTGGGGCGCTCGATTTCATGCGCGGCACGGCGCGCTCGCACGGGGGCGTCGCGATCGTCGCGCTCGCATCGAGCACGCGGCATGGCAGCCGCATCGTCGCGCGTCTTTCGGGGCCGGTCAGCACGCCGCGCAGCGACGCGGCGGTGATCGTCACCGAGCACGGCGTGGCGGACCTGCGCGGGCTCACGCTCGCGCAGCGCACCGAGCGCATGCTCGCCATCGCGCCGCCGGAGTGGCGCGAGCAACTGGCAGCGCAACACCATGCGCGGCGGGATGCGATAGCGGTTTGACGGTACGCAGGCGCATGATGCGGCAAACAACAATCAGACAACATGCAAAGGAATACGAAATGAGAAGAGCAGCGATAGTGGCACCCGTACGCACGCCGGTCGGCACGTTCGGCGGCAGCCTGCGCCCTGTTTCCGTCGAGATGCTCGCGGCCGCGGTGCTGCGCGAAACCATCGCGCGCAGCGGCGTGGACCCGGCGCGTATCGAAGACGTGGTCTTCGCGCAATCGTATGCGAACAGCGAAACGCCTTGCATCGGCCGCTGGGCCGCGCTCGAAGCGGGGCTTCCCGTGCAGGTGCCCGGCATGCAGCTCGATCGCCGTTGCGGCGGCGGCCTGCAGGCGGTCGTGACCGCCGCGATGATGGTGCAGAGCGGCGCGGCGGACGTGGTCGTGGCCGGTGGCGTGGAAAGCATGAGCAATATCGAGTACTACACGACCGATATGCGTTGGGGCGCTCGCGCGGGCTCGGTGAAGATGCACGATCGTCTCGAGCGCGGCCGCGAACGCTCGCAGCCCGAAGCGCGCTTCGGCTATATCTCCGGCATGATCGAAACGGCGGAGAACCTCGCGAAGCAATACGGCATTACGCGCGAGGAAGCCGACGCTTACGCTGTGCGCAGCCACCAGCGTGCGGCGGCGGCATGGGAGTCGGGCCGCTTTGCCGAGGAGGTGGTGGCGGTATCGGTGCCGCAACGCAAGGGCGACCCGGTGCTGTTCGCACGCGACGAAGGCGTGCGCGCCGACGCGAGCGAGGCGTCGCTTGCGAAGCTCAAGCCGCTCATGAAAGGCGGCACGGTGACGGCGGGCAACGCAAGCCAGCAGAACGATGCCGCGGCGGCGTGCCTGATCGTCGCCGAAGATCAGCTCGACAAACTGGGCCTCGCGCCGCTTGGCTACCTGACCGGCTGGGCGGCAGCGGGATGCGAGCCCGCGACGATGGGCATCGGCCCGGTGCCGGCGGTGCAAAAGCTGCTGCAAAAGACCGGGCTCAGCTTCGATCAACTCGACCTCGTCGAACTGAACGAGGCCTTCGCGTGCCAGGTGCTCGCCGTGCTCAAGGGCTGGGGCTGGCACGACGAATCGCGGCTGAACGTGAACGGCTCGGGCATTTCGCTCGGTCACCCGATCGGCGCGACCGGCGTGCGCATGCTCACGACCTTGCTTTACGAATTGCAGCGCCGCAAGGGCCGCTATGGCCTCGAAACGATGTGCGTGGGTGGCGGGCAGGGCATCGCGGCTATTTTCGAGCGGGCGGCTTGAGGGCAAACGCTTCGCAGCCCTACTGAACACAAAAAGGAGGAGACGATGCTCGATGCACTCAACGCGCAGCTCTCGCGGCTGCAAACGCACCCGTTCTATGCGGGACGCCTGCCGGGTAGCGTCGCGAGCGCGGCGCAGTTCGCCGAGCGCGTGCCGCTCATGACGCGCGCCGAACTGGTGGCCGAGATGAATCGCCCGGGCTACGGCGCGTTTGCGCCTGCCGTGCCGCCGGTTCGCGTGCACCTCACGCCGATGGGCGCGTCGCTCGTGCCGATCCTGCAGAGCGCGGCCGATCTGCGCGCGATCGAAGCCGCGTGCGGCCAGCATCTGGACGCGTGCGACGTCGGTCCCGGCGACGTGTGCATGGTGACGTTCGGTTATCACCTCTTCGTTGCGGGGCTTTTCTATCAGACCCAGATGGAAGCGCGCGGCGTGGCGTGCATACCGCATGGTCCCGGTGAGACCGAGCGCGCGGCGCGCGTTGCGCGGCAATGCGGCGTGACGGTGCTGGCCGGCAATCCGTCGCACGCGCTCAAGCTCATCGAAGCGGGGTGCCCCGTGCCGCGTGTGTTCTTCGCGGGCGGCGAGGCGTTCACGGGCAACGCCGCGCTTTACGCACGCGTGCGCGAAGCGATGCCGGGCACGTTGCTGATCGACAGTTACTCGCTTTCCGAATGCCTGCCCGTGGCGCGTACGTTCCCCGGTGGTACGGGTGTGCATGTGTTCGATGAACTTCTGTACGCCGAAGTCATCGACCCGGACACCGGCATGCCGGTTGCCGAGGGCGAACGTGGCGAACTCGTGCTCACTCATCTGCAGAAGGAACTGCAGCCGCTCGTGCGCTACCGCACCGGCGACCTCACCGTGCTCGAGCGCACCGCGCCCGTGCATGGGCGCTCGGTGTCGTTGCCGCGCGTGGTGTTCGGCCGCGCCGATTCGATGGTGAAGATCAAGGGTGTGAAGGTCTACCCATCCGAGTTGAAGACGGTGCTGCTGGGCGTAGAGGGCGCGACGGGTGGGTATCGGCTCGTGGTCGGCACAAAGGCTCATGGCGGCGACCATCTCAGGCTGCAGGTGGAAGGGGAGGTGCAGGGCGGCGCGATCGAGACCATAGCGGAGCGCTTCAAGCGCCAGACGCTGATACACGCGGACGCCATCGAGACGGTCGCGAAACTCGAAGGCGCAGCCCTCGTAGAAGATCAACGGAGAGAGACGACATGAATGCAAGCGCAACGCATACCCCAACCCCGTGGCGCCTCGTCGTAGGCGGCCACAGCTACGCGGACTTTTCGATTTCGGTGTCGCCGGCCGTCGAGCGCGCGGTGGCCGAGAATCTCGCGCCGCCCACGGTCTATCTGAACGTCTTCAACGAAGACAGCATCACCGTAGGCGTGAACGAAGACCCGAACCAGGTGCTCGACCTGCCGTTCTGCCGCGACAACAACGTGCTAGCGCGGCGGCGCGTGAGCGGCGGCGGCGCGATCTACGCAGGGCGCGGTTCGGCATTTCTCGCGTTCTATCTGCCGATCGGTCTGCCCGGCGTGCCGCAAACGGCGGCGCAGGCGTTTCCCACGATACTCGGCCACGTCGCCGAAGCGCTGCGCGATGTGTTCGGCCTGCAGGCCGCCTACCGACCGCTGAACGACGTCGAGATCGACGGACGCAAGCTCGTGGCCACGTCACTCAAGATCGAAGGCGGGGTGCTGACGTTCCGCATTCTGCTGAACGTGAAGGCGATCGACACGGCGATCGCGGCGCGCGCCATGCCCATGGCGCCCGAGAAGGTCAAGGACAAGAAGCACAAGGATCTCGGCTCGCGCTACACGTACCTGGAGCAGGAACTCGGCCGCAAGGTGAACGCCGATGAGTTGACTGCCTGGGTCACGGCCTGCGTTCGCCGCGCGTTCGGCGAAATGGCGCTCGAGTCCGGCGCACTGGGCAGCGAAGAACTCGTTTTCGCCCAGCAGTACGAGCGCGAACTGCACGAGGAAAGGTGGTTCCATGAAAAAAGCGAGGCCACGCGCTACAGCCCGGTCACCCTGACGGGCGACCGTATCGTGCGCGGACGCGAAAAGGCGCCGGCCGGGCTGATCTGGCTGAGCCTGCTCGTGCGTGACGGCACGGTGGTCAAAGCGATCGTCAATGGCGACTGGCACCCGCGTCCGCTGGCCTCGGTCGCCTGGCTCGAAGACGGCTTCACGGGACTCGCCGCCACGCGCGAGGCGTGCGCGGCGCATATCGAGGCATTTCTCGCACGGCCCGACGTGGAATTCGCCGGCGTCGAGCCTGTGCATCTCATCACGGCGCTCGACAAGGCGCTCGCAGAACTCGCAAGCGCCGGGGTGAGCGCATGAGCGAAAAAACGGTGCTGGTTGAACAGCACGCGGGCGTCGCGACGCTCACGTTCAATCGTCCGGAGGCGAAGAACGCGCTCAACGGCGAGATGCGGGTGGAATTGCTCGAAGCCGTGCAGCGCATACGTGCCGACCGCAGCGTGCGTGCGGTCATTTTGCGCGGCGCGGGCAATGACTTCTGCTCGGGCGGCGACGTGCGCGGCATGAACGTGACGAGCGCCGAAGCGGGACGCGACCGGATCGACGACCTGCATGGCTGGGTGAGCACGCTGATCGATCTCGACCGCCCGGTGATCGCGGCCGTGGATGGGGTGTGCTACGGCGCGGGCTTCAGCTTCGCACTCGCCGCCGATTTCGTGATTGCCAGCACGCGGGCGCGCTTTTGCATGCCTTTCATGAAAGTCGGTCTCGTGCCCGATTGCGGGGCGTTCTATACGCTGCCGCGCGTGGTGGGTCTCGCGCGCGCCAAGGATCTCGTCTTTACGGCGCGCGAAATACGCGCCGCGGAAGCGAAGGAGATCGGCGCGGTGCTCGAAGTCGTCGAGCCCGAACAGCTTCATGCGCGCGCCGCGCAGGTCGCGGCCAGCCTCGCGGCGGCATCGCCCATTGCGTTCGGTCTGGCCAAGCGCGCGTTGAATCAGTCGCTTGGCAGCGACCTGCGCGCGATGCTCGAAATCGAGTCGGCGGCGCAGGGCATTGCGTTCACGACCGAATTCCATCGGGAAGCCGTGCAGCGCTTTCGCGAGAAGGCCGAGCCGCTCTTCAAGTGGCCCGCCGCCGAGGCTTGAACTTTCATTGAACGCACTGCCATGACGATCGACTATCAGACCCTGCGCAACTGGCCGTTCGAGGACGTCGAGCAGACCTATACCGCGCGCGACGCCATGCTCTACAGCCTCGCCGTGGGATACGGCGCCAATCCCGTTGATCCGGACGACCTGACATTCGTCTACGAAAAGGAATTGCGCGTGCCGCCGACGCTTGCCGTCGTGCTCGGCTTTCCCGGCTTCTGGGCGCGCGACCCGCGCTCGGGCATCGACTGGGTGCGGCTATTGCACGGCGAGCAGAGCCTCGTGATGCACAAGCCGCTGCCGTCGGCCGCGACGGTGATCGGCCGCTCGCGCATCACGCGCGTGGTCGACAAAGGCGCAGGCAAGGGCGCGCTGCTCGAAATCCAGCGTAGCATTACCGACAAGGCAAGCGGCGAACTGTATGCCACCGTCACGCAGCTCACGTTCTGCCGTGGCGACGGCGGCTTCAGTGCGAACGGCGGCTTGAGCGATGAAGCCCCCGCGCCGCCACCGCCGATGCCCGAGCGCGTGCCCGATCATCATTGCGATCTGCCTACGCGCCCGGAAACGGCGCTGATTTATCGTCTATGCGGTGACGACAACGCGTTGCATGCCGACCCGCAGGTCGCGCGCGCGGCGGGTTTCGAGCGGCCTATCCTGCACGGGCTCGCCACGTGGGGCGTGGCTGCGCACGCCGTGCTCAAGACGCTGTGCGCAAGCGACCCGCAACGCCTGGCGGCCTTTCACGCGCGCTTTACCGCGCCTGTTTATCCGGGCGAAACGATCCGCACCGAGATGTGGCGAGACGGCAGCGAGGTGAGGTTTCGCGCGCGCGTGCTGGAACGCGACGTGCTGGTGCTCAACCAAGGCCGCGCGCAATTGCGCTGAACGCTATTCTGTATAACGAAGGAATCAAGACTATGGCCCGTCAACCGAAACCGCTCGTGCGCTCCGATATCGCGTACAGCACGCCCGATCGTATTGTCGTGCGCGGCAAGAGTCTGCCCGACGAAGTGCTCGGCCACATGAACCTCGGCGACTTCGCGTTTCTGCAACTCACGGGCAAGGCGGCCACGCCGCAGCAGTCCGCGATGTTCAATGCGATCGTCATCACGCTGGTCGAGCACGGCATGACGCCGAGCGCCATCGCAGCGCGCATGACCTATGCGGGCGCCCCCGAGTCGCTGCAGGCGGCTGTCGCAGCGGGGCTATGCGGGCTCGGCTCGGTGTTCGTCGGCAGCATGGAAGGCGCATGCCGCATGCTATCCGAAACGCTGCCTTATGACGGCCAGTGCGACGACCTGGGGAGACTCGCAGTCGATACCGTCGCCGCATGGCGCGCGCGTGGTACGCCGATTCCAGGGCTCGGTCATCCGCTGCACAAGCCCATCGATCCCCGTACGCCGCGCCTTTTCGAACTGGCCGCGCAAAACGACATGTCGGGGCGCTATGTGAAGCTCATGCAACTCATTGGCGCAGAAGCGGAGCGTGCATCGGGTAAAGCACTGCCGATCAATGCGACGGGTGCAATCGGCGCGATCTGCTGCGAATTCGGCTTCCCGTGGCGCATCGTGCGCGGCTTCGGCGTGATGGCGCGCGCGATTGGCCTGGTGGGTCATCTGCTCGAAGAAGGCGAGCGCCCCATGTCGTTCGAGTTGTGGCAGCGTGTGGAAGACGAAGCCTCCGCCCATCTGCGCGGCGAAGTGTGAAGCCGGCGCGCGGCCCGGGTTGAAAGCTGCGTGCAAGTCTCGGGCAGCAATGGTCGGGGGATTAACGAAAGCGAAAGGGCTGATTCGGCAAAGGCAACTTCGCGAAACGATGTGAGCCGTTCATAGTATGGCCCTGATCTCGCAACGGAGAATTGCCATGCCGGAATCGCAAGCGCCAACGCTCAGTGCGTGGCTCGACAAGACCGAAACGCTCACCGACGACATCACCGCGTTTCCGCTGCGCGCGCTCGCGGCCACACTCGATCGCGAAGCCCCCGATAGCGCCGTGCCGCCACTGTGGCACTGGCTCTATTTTCTGCCTGTCTCGCCGCTCGCGGAAGCGGGTCCGGATGGCCACCCGAAACGCGGCGGCTTCCTGCCGCCGGTCGAACTGCCGCGCCGCATGTGGGCGGGCGGACGCTTGACCTTTCATGCGTCGCTGCGCGCGGGCAGCGAGGCCGCGCGCACTTCCACCATCGCGAACATCGAGGACAAGACCGGCCGCAGCGGCCGCCTCGTGTTCGTGACCGTGCAGCATCGCTACGAGAGCGGCGGGGCGCTGTGCATCGAGGAAGAGCACGACATCGTCTATCGCGACGCGCCGCAGCCCGGCGCGAGCGCGCCCAAGCCGGTCGCAGCTCCTCAAGGCGAGACATGGTCGCGAACGCTCACCGCCAGCGCGCTCATGCTGTTCCGCTATTCGGCGCTGACCTTCAACGGTCATCGCATTCACTACGACTTCCCGTACGTCACGCAAGAAGAGGGCTATCCGGGCCTCGTCGTGCACGGCCCGCTCATCGCCACACTGCTGCTCGACCTCGTGCACCGTGAGCGGCCCGACGCCACGATCGCAACGTTTGCGTTTCGCGCGGTGCGGCCCACGTTCGCGGGCGACGCGTTCACGGTGTGCGGCAAGCTCGCCGACGACGCGCGCTCGGTCGAACTCTGGGCGAAAGACCACGACGGCTATCTGACGATGCAGGCCACCGCCACGCTGGCCTGAGCGGCAACACGACTATTCAAAGCGAATTCATATCGATCATGCAAACCACGCAACAAGATTCGTTTCAGGACATCCGCGAAGCCGTGCGCGATCTGTGCCAGCAGTTCTCCGGTGAGTATTTCCGCAAGATCGACGAGGCGCGCGGCTATCCCGAAGCATTCGTCGATGCGCTCACGAAAGCCGGCTGGCTCGCCGCGTTGATTCCTCAGGAGTACGGCGGATCGGGTCTGGGCCTGACCGAAGCCTCGGTCATCATGGAAGAGATCAACCGCTCGGGCGGCAACTCGGGCGTTTGCCACGGCCAGATGTACAACATGGGCACGCTGCTGCGCCACGGCTCGGCCGAGCAAAAGCGTAAGTACCTGCCGAAGATCGCGAGCGGCGAACTGCGCTTGCAATCGATGGGCGTGACCGAGCCCACCACGGGCACCGATACCACGAAGATCAAGACCACGGCGTTACGCAAGGGCGACCGCTACGTGATCAACGGCCAAAAGGTGTGGATTTCGCGCGTGCAGCATTCGGATCTCATGATCCTGCTTGCGCGCACCACGCCGCTCGCCGATGTGAAGAAGAAGTCCGAAGGCATGTCGATTTTCGTGGTGGACTTGCGCGAGGCGATCGGCAACGGCCTCACCGTGCAGCCGATTCTCAACATGGTCAATCACGAGACCAACGAACTCTTCTTCGATAACCTCGAAATTCCGGCGGAAAACCTGATCGGCGAGGAGGGGATGGGCTTCAAGTACATCCTCGACGGCCTGAACGCCGAGCGCACGCTCATCGCGGCAGAATGTATCGGCGACGGCTACTGGTTCATCGACAAGGTGAGCGCCTACGCCAAGGAGCGCATCGTGTTCGGGCGGCCGATCGGCCAGAACCAGGGCGTGCAGTTTCCCATCGCGCGCGCGTTCGTCAACGTCGAAGCCGCGAGCCTGATGCGCTTCGAGGCCGCACGTCGCTTCGACGCGCACGAGGCCTGCGGCGCGCAGGCCAACATGGCGAAGCTGCTCGCCGCCGACGCTTCGTGGGAAGCCGCGAATGCATGCCTGCAATTCCACGGCGGTTTTGGGTTCGCCTGTGAGTACGATGTGGAGCGCAAGTTCCGCGAGACGCGCCTCTATCAGGTTGCGCCGATCTCGACCAACCTGATCCTGTCGTACGTGGCGGAGCATGTGCTCGGCCTGCCGCGTTCGTTCTGACCGGAGGCGCGCGCCATGAGACCACTCGACGGTATCAAGGTCGTCACGCTCGAACACGCGATCGCCGCGCCCTTCTGCACGCGCCAGCTTGCCGATCTCGGCGCGCGCGTGATCAAGATCGAGCGGCCTGGCGTCGGGGACTTCGCGCGCGGCTATGACGAACGCGTGCATGGACTGGCATCGCACTTCGTGTGGACGAACCGCTCGAAGGAAAGCCTCTCGCTCGACGTCAAGCACAAGGAGGCTGCGCCGATCCTCGACGCGCTGCTAGCCGACGCCGACGTGCTCGTACAGAATCTCGCGCCAGGCGCTGCGGCTCGACTCGGGCTGAGCTACGAGGCGCTGAGTGAGCGCTACCCGAAGCTGATCGTGTGCGACATCTCCGGTTACGGCGACGACGGTCCTTACCGCGAGCGCAAGGCTTATGACCTGCTGATCCAGAGCGAATCGGGCTTTCTCTCCATCACGGGGTCACACGGCGAGCCCGCGAAGGCGGGCTGCTCGATCGCCGACATCGCCGCAGGCATGTATGCCTACTCGAACATCCTGAGCGCATTGCTGATGCGCGGCCGCACCGGACGCGGCTGCCGCATCGACGTTTCGATGCTGGAGAGCATGGTGGAGTGGATGGGCTATCCGCTCTACTACGCGATCGACGGGCAAACGCCGCCGCCGCTCGCAGGCGCCTCGCACGCGACGATCTATCCGTATGGGCCGTTTCCAGCCGCTGACGGCAAGTCGGTGATGCTCGGCTTGCAGAACGATCGCGAATGGAAGCTCTTTTGCGAGCATGTGCTGCTGCAGCCCGAACTGGCCATCGATGAACGCTTTGCTGCGAACTCCCAGCGTTCCGCGCGCCGTGCGGAACTGCGCGAGCTGATCGTCGAGGCGTTTTCGAAGCTGACAGCGGCACAGGTCATCGAACGGCTCGACCGCGCCGGCATTGCCAACGCCCAGATGAACACGATGGCCGATGTGTGGGCGCATCCGCAACTGCAGGCGCGCGAGCGCTGGCGCGAGGTGCAGACGTCGGTGGGGACCGTTCCGGCGCTGTTGCCGCCGGGCGCACCCTCTGCATTCGATGCGCGCATGGATGCGGTGCCCGCGCTCGGTCAGCATACCGAATCCATTTTGCGTGAGCTTGGCTACGACGCGACGCGCATCGGTGCGCTGCGCGAAGCCGGGGCTATCTGATCGCGCCTGGCGCCTCGCAAACCGACTTCACTGAACTACGCTGCCATGACAGGTCATCCCAGCCGCGCACTCGCGGCGTTTGCCTCACAACTGCGCTTCGATTCGATCCCGACTTACGTGGTCGAGCGCACCGTCAATCTCTACGTGGACTGGCTCGGCTCCGCGCTGGGCGGCAAGGGCGCGCGCCCGGTCGAGACGATTGCGCGCTTTGCCCGCACCGCCCGCGGCGCGCCCGAGGCCCAAGGCCCGTGCGATGTCATCATCGATCGCACTCGTACCACGGCGTATTTCGCCGCCATGACCAACGGCGCCGCTTCGCATTTCGTCGAGCAGGACGACGTGCACAACGGCTCGGTGCTGCATCCGGCCACCGTCGTGTTTCCGGTGACGCTGGCGCTCGCGCAGGCGCTGGGCGCCTCGGGGCAGGAGTTCATGGCGGCCTCGGTGGCGGGTTACGAAGTGGGCATCCGCGTCGGCGAATTCATGGGTCGCTCGCACTACAGGATATTTCACACCACGGGCACCGTGGGCACGGTCGCGGCTGCGGCCGCGGCGGGCCGTCTGCTCAAGCTCACGCCCGAGCAGATGCTCGACGCGTTCGGGTCGGCAGGCACGCAGGCGAGCGGCTTATGGGAGTTCCTGCGCGACGCGGCCGATTCGAAGCAACTGCACACGGCCATGGCGGCTGCGAACGGCTTGATGGCCGCCCAGCTCGCAGCGGCCGGACTTCGTGGCGCGCAGCGCATTCTCGAAGGCGCGCAGGGCATGGCGGCCGGCATGTCGAGCGACGCCGATCCCACGAAGCTGGTCGATCGCCTGGGCGAGCGTTGGGCCACGGTCGAAACGTCGTTCAAGTATCACGCGGCGTGCCGTCACACGCATCCGGCCGCCGACGCGCTGCTGTCCGTGATCGACGCGCACGGCCTGAGTCCCGACGATATCGCGAGCGTAACGGCGCACGTGCATCAAGGCGCCATCGACGTGCTCGGCAGCGTGGTCGTGCCGAGCACCGTTCATCAGGCGAAATTCAACATGGGGACGGTGCTGGGCCTCGTCGCATACCGCGGCTATGCGGGCGTGAACGAGTTCGAGCGCGACTACTCGGCGGCCGATATCGCGGCGTTTCGCGAACGCGTGACGATGGCGCTCGACGAGGAAGTGGACCGCGCGTATCCCGCGCGCTGGATCGGCAAGGTGAGCGTGACGACGCGCGACGGCCGCACGTTGCAGGGCCGCGTGGACGAGCCGAAGGGCGACCCGGGCAATACGCTCTCGCGCGAGGAGATCGCAGCGAAGTTCGTGCGACTCGCGGCATTCTCGGGCGCCGCGAGCGAGAGCGAAGCGCAGCGCCTGCTCGACGCGGCGTGGGGCATTGCCGAAGCGCAGCGCGTGAGCACGCTGTTCGGCGAAGGGGCGAGTGTATGAGCGCCGCGCTTTCCCGCTCGTATCTCTTCGTGCCGGGCAACCGGCCCGAGCGCTTCGAGAAGGCGCGCGGCGCAGGGGCGGACGCCGTGATCCTCGATCTGGAAGATGCGGTTCCGCCTACGGAAAAGGGCGCGGCGCGCGACGCCGTGCTTGCGGCGCTGGACGCCGCGCGCCCCGTGTGGGTGCGCGTGAACGGCACCGACACACCCTGGTTCGCCGATGACGCCGCCGCGCTCGCGGGGCATGCAGGCGTGGCCGGCATCATGTTGCCGAAGGCGGAGAGCGCGGAGCAGGCCGCGGCGGTGCGCTCGGGTGCGCACGGCACGCTGCACGTGTTGCCGATCGTGGAAACCGCGCGCGGCATCGCGGGCCTGAATGCGCTGTGTAACGCGCAAGGCGTGCTGCGCGTGGCGTTCGGCACGCTCGATTTTCAGGTGGATATGGGCATCGACGGCGACGGCGAGGAACTCGACGCGTTTCGCTCGCAGATCGTGCTGGCCTCGCGGCTTGCGGGCATTGCGGCGCCCGTGGACGGCGTTTCGACCGTCTTCGACGATGCCGATGGGCTCGAGCGTGAAGCGCGGCGCGGGCGGCGCTTCGGCTACGGCGGCAAGCTATGCATTCATCCGAAGCAGATCGAGCCCGTGCATCGCGCCTACGCATGGACCGAGGCGGAGCGCGCATGGGCGCAGCGCGTGCTCGATGCAGTGCAGGCGAGTGGCGGGGCGGCAGTGGCGCTCGACGGCAAGATGGTGGACATGCCGGTGATCCTCAAAGCGCAGCGGATTCTGGGTGTTTAAACGCTGGCCGAGGTCGTTGTAACTGCTGCGAAGAAGTCGATAGAGGAGGCGCCTTTGTTTACACGAAGGCGCCTTTCGTTTTTGCTGCTAGCCAGCGGACGCCCTTAGCCGATTGCGCCAGCGAGTTCGGGCACGGCCGTGAACAGGTCGCCCACGAGGCCGTAGTCGGCGACGCTGAAGATCGGCGCTTCTTCGTCCTTGTTGATCGCGACGATGACCTTCGAGTCCTTCATGCCCGCAAGGTGCTGGATCGCACCGGAGATGCCGACCGCCACATAGAGTTGCGGCGCGACGATCTTGCCGGTCTGACCGACCTGATAGTCGTTCGGCACGTAGCCGGCGTCCACGGCTGCGCGCGAGGCGCCGAGTGCGGCGTTGAGCTTGTCCGCGAGCGGCTCCAGAACCCTCGTGTAGTTCTCGCCGCTGCCCAGACCCCGGCCACCCGAAACGATGATCTTCGCGCTCGTGAGTTCCGGCCGGTCGAGCTTCGTGACTTCGCGACTCACGAATTGTGAAAGACCGCCGTCTGCTGCGGCTTCGATCTTGTCGATCGCCGCGCTGCCGCCAACGGCTGCGACTGCATCGAACGCCGTCGTACGCACAGTGATGACCTTGATCGCATCGTGAGATTGCACCGTCGCGATCGCATTGCCCGCGTAGATCGGACGCTCGAATGTGTCCGCGCTGTGCACGGCGGTGATGTCGCTGATCTGGGCGACGTCGAGCTTCGCGGCAACGCGCGGCGCGACGTTCTTGCCCGCTGCCGTTGCGGGCGCAAGGATGTGCGAGTAGTTTTTCGCAATGCCCAGCACCGTTGCTTCGACGTTCTCAGCAAGGCTGTGCTCAAGTTGCGGCGCGTCGGCCAGCAGTACCTTCGCCACGCCTGCGATCTTCGCGGCTGCATCCGCTGCGGCCTGGGCGTTGTGGCCCGCGATCAGCACGTGCACGTCGCCGCCAATTTTCTGTGCTGCGGCGACCGTGTTCAACGTTGCAGCCTTGATCGACTGATTGTCGTGTTCGGCAATAACCAGATTCGTCATTTTCAAATCGCTCCCTTACAGCACCTTGGCTTCGGTTTTCAGCTTCTCGATCAGCGCGGCAACGTCCGGCACCTTCACACCTGCCGAACGCTTCGGCGGCTCGGCAACTTTCAGCGTCTTCAGGCGGGGCGCGACGTCGACACCCAGATCGGAAGGCCGGATCGTCTCCAGCGGCTTCTTCTTCGCCTTCATGATGTTCGGCAGCGTGACGTAGCGCGGTTCGTTCAGGCGCAAATCGGTCGTCACAACGGCGGGCAGTTTCAACGACAGCGTCTCCGCGCCGCCATCCACTTCGCGCGAAACCGTGGCCTTGCCGTCTGCGACGACGACCTTCGAAGCACACGTGGCTTGCGGCAGATTCGCCAGCGCAGCGAGCATCTGCCCAGTCTGATTCGAATCGTCGTCAATGGCCTGCTTGCCGAGAATGACCAGCGACGGCTGTTCCTTGTCGACGAGCGCTTTCAAAAGCTTCGCCACCGCGAGCGGCTGCAGATCGTCGTTCGACTCGATCAGCACGGCGCGATCCGCACCGATGGCCAGCGCCGTGCGCAGCGTTTCCTGGGCCTGCGAGACACCGCACGAAACGGCAATGACCTCGGTCGCCACGCCGGCTTCCTTCAGACGCACTGCTTCTTCAACGGCAATTTCATCGAACGGGTTCATCGAAAACTTCACGTTGGCGATATCCACCCCCGTGCCATCCGACTTCACTCGGACCTTCACGTTGTAATCGACCACGCGCTTGACGGGCACCAGAATTTTCAAGCTCTTTCTCCTCGATAGGGGCAATGCTTTCGTCGCTGACGAAGACCTTCGTCACTGTGACAGACGCGTGGGCTGCGCGGAATTCAGCTTTGTGGAAGGCGTGCTTCGAGCGTGCTAAAGCAGCGCCGCGCAGCCTGCATGGGCGCGAAGCGTCGCACGAATGTGGCGCGCGCCGCAATCGTCCGTTCGAACGAAGCGGCGCGCGTGCCACCGGGAGGGGAGCGTCAGTTCTTCTTGTCGCGCACGAAACGCAGTGCGAAGCGCACGAGCCGCGGCATGGTTTCCGGCCGCAGCAGACGCTTGTCGTAGCCCGCAAAGCGCCGCTCGTTTTCGGCGAGACACAGGCGCATGAGATCCGGCACGCTGATGTCCACGTCCGTCACCTGCTGCGCACCGTTCATCGTGAAGTTGTTGTCGTGCCGGTGTTCGTTGCCATCGGCATCCATGGCGCGCGCGAGACCGACGCGTTCCCACGCCAGAAAAGCCCAGACGCCGGCCACCTTCAGCTCGAAGCGAATGCGTTGCCACCCGCTGAGCCGGGCGCGGTGCCAGGCCACCCAGTTCGCGAACAGCAGGATATGGCGGCATTCTTCCTGCATGACGGGCTCGAACGTGTCGATCAGTTCGGGCGGAAAGAGGCCCGAGCGATGCGCCACTTCGAAGAGGCCGAACGCGAAGAAGCTGTCCACGCATTCGCTGTAGCCCGTCACGAGGTAGGCCCATTCGGCGTCCTTGGGGTACACGTAGGGCGGTTCGCTCGCGAGCTTGATGCCGTACGCCGCCACCATGCGCGAGAGGACTTCCTTGTGGCGGTTCTCCTCCCACGCGTTCAATGCGAGCGCATCGCGCATCACGGCGTCGTCGAGCGAGGCGGCATAGGCGGCCATGCGCAGGCGCGCGCGGCCTTCCGTTTGCACGGCAATGTCCCAGATGGGCAGATCGGTAATGCGCTTGAGCGCCGCGGGTTCGAGCTGCGGCCAATCGAGTACCGAGGGCCGGTAAGGATTGAAGGTCTCGCGGAACATGCGGCACATCTCGTCGCGATGAACGTCGGAGCCGGGCGTGAGCGCACCGGTGACACGGCTCGTCCAGTGGCGAGTGTTGCGCTCGGCGGCGTCGAGCGTCTCGCGGTCCGGGCGCTCGACGGGCAACGCCGGCGCGTCGAAGCCGGGAATCAGTTGCGACGCATCGAAGGCGTCGAGTATCAGGTCGTCCATCTCGCTGTTCTTTTGCCGGTGGCTAACGCACGCGATGCTTTCACGGTTGCCAGGATGCATAAGAGACTGCAGTCGTCGCAAGAGCTTACTTCGAACCGGCGTAACGCGCGACGAGCGCGGCGTTCGATCGGATCGTTAGCTATCGTTCATCCGTCGCGCATGCACGCCGAGCGCAGCTTCAATATTCAATCCGTCTTGTTCGACGCAATAATGGCCCGATCCATGTCGAATCCTTGAACAATCGCGGCGCGAACGCTCGAGTCTGAGCATTGCGGTGCGGCACGCATGCGCGCAATTGTCTAATTAAGCAGGTAGAGTACTGCTGACTGGCCTGCTGTTGCGCCGCCTCAATTCAGGCGGCGCAACGGGGGCCGGCGGCAACGGCATGAAGACAGTCGGTCAAGGGGGGCGTCGCATGCGGGCAACGCCGCGGCGCCTGGACACTCCAGCTAACCGGAAACCTGCCTGTGCGCATCCTGTCGATCTTCGGTACGCGGCCCGAAGCCATCAAGATGGCGCCGCTCGTCAAACGTCTCGAAGCGCAACCCGGCGTGCAGTCCGTCGTCTGCGTGACGGGGCAACATCAGACCATGCTGCAGCAGGTCCTCGACCTGTTCGGCATCGTGCCCGCGCACAACCTCGGCGCGATGACCGCGAACCAGACGCTCAACGGGCTTGCCGGGCGCCTGTTCGCCGGCCTTGACGACGTGCTCGCCGCCGAGCAGCCCGAGCGAGTGCTCGTGCACGGCGACACGCTGACGAGCATGGCGGGCGCGATTGCCGCCTTTCATCGGCGCATACCGGTTGGGCACGTGGAGGCCGGGCTGCGCACCGGCAATCTGTTCGAACCGTGGCCCGAGGAAATGAACCGGCGCGTAGTGGATGTCGTGAGCGATCTGCTCTTCGCGCCCACGGCAAGCTCGCAGGCGAACCTCGAAGCGGAGGCCTTGAGCGGGCGCGTGGTCGTGACGGGCAATACCGTGATCGATGCGCTGCATCTCATGTGCGAGCGGCTCGACAACGACGCGGCGCTGCGCGCGCGCCTCGACGCGCAATTCCCGTTTCTCGAACCCGCCGACACCGGCCGCCCGTTGCTGCTCGTGACCGGTCATCGGCGCGAGAGTTTCGGCGAGGGCTTCGAGCATATCTGCGCGGCGCTCGCCACGCTCGCGCATTCGGGCAAGATGCAGATCGTCTATCCCGTGCATCTGAATCCCAACGTCCGCGGCCCCGTGCTCGCCACGCTCGGCAACGCGCCCAACGTTCATCTCACCGATCCGCTCGACTACCCCGAGTTCGTGCGCCTCATGCAGCGCGCGGCGATCGTGCTGACCGATTCGGGCGGCGTGCAGGAGGAGGCGCCTGCGCTCGGCAAGCCGGTGCTCGTGATGCGCGACGTAACCGAGCGCCCCGAAGCGCTTGCCGCGGGCACCGTGAAGCTCATCGGCACCGACCGGACGGCGATCGTGCGCGCGGTGCTCGAACTCGTCGAGAACGAAGACGAGCGGCGCGCCTACGCGAGGCGCGTCAATCCGTACGGCGACGGGCACGCTTCGGAGCGCATCGTCGCGGCGCTCACCGGCCAGCCGTTCGAGCCGTTCCCGAGCCGCGAGTTGCCGGGCTACCGGCATCCCGCGGTCGCCATGCGGCCGGAGCCCGGCGAGACCGACGAGGCCGACGCCGCGCCTTGACGGCGGGCTCGATGCCTACGTATCAGTTGCATCGCAGTGCCAGGCAATCAGTGCATTCCAAAGGCGGGATGGCAGGGACCGCCACGCGGCGGATGCGCCGCCGCGCCGACACCATGAGGCATGACACGTGAGATTCGATCCGATCGGGCAGGTGCGCGCAGCGGGGCGCAAGGGCGTGGGCGCGCCGTATTGCGCCTATGTGGCCGCAGCGTTTCTCGCGGCGCTGTGCCGCTGTGCGTACGCAGCGCCTGGCGACCTGGCCGGTGCGTTCGCGCAGCTCGGCGCCGGGCGCGTGGAATCGCGAACCGTGTCGCTGGCCGATCTCGGCGTGCGCGATCCGGTCGTGCTGCGCGCGCCCGATGCGACTCAGGAGCTCTATCTGCCGGTGCCCGCGGGCTTGCCGATCAGCAACGCGACGCTGCAGCTCGACGCGAGCTATCTGCGCGGCAACGGCGGGCGCACGACCTTCCTGCTCTCGCTCGACGGCTCGCCCGTGCAGGCGCGCAACGTCACGGACGCGCAGGGCGACGGCTCGCTCAGCATCGGCGTGGATGGTGCGCCACGCCCCTCGGGCTTCGTGCGCGTGGGGCTGCAATGGTCGTCGGTGCTCAATGAAAACGTCTGCACGGACCAGACGGCGATCGGCAACGTCTGGAAGGTCGCGCCCACCACGCGCCTCACGTTTCAGTTCGACACCTCGGCCGTGAACGACCTGCGCACCGCGTGGAGCGCGCTGCCTGCGAAACCCGTGGTCCTCGTGAGCGGCGGCAAGCTCGATGGCGCGGCTTACGACGTGGCGTGGCGGCTCGAAGCCCTGTTGATGCGCGGCGGCGCGACGCCCGTCACGACGCGCATGCCCGCGGTGAGCGACACCGTGAATCTCGGCACCGTGCAGGTGCCGGCCGCGCTGCAGTCGGTGCCCGCTTTCGCGGCGCTGGCAGCGGGCGGCTCGCACAAGATCGCGAATCCAGCGGAACTAGGCGCGCTGATCGCGCTCGCGCCGGCGGGCACCTTCGCGCCCAACGTCGTGGTCGCCGACGACGCGCTGCGCGCGCAAGCGGGCGCAGCGCTCGACGCGTTGCGCGGCGAGGTGCTGGCCGCTTCCGCCGATGCCGCGAGCGCCTTCGATGCGTGGCGCGCGCATTCCGGCGGCGCGCTTGCCGCGCCGTTCGAGAAGGGCGAATTGCGCCTCGCGCATCTGGGCGGCCTGCCCACCGTGGTAGTCGGCGACGACACCGGCGTGAGTGCGCTTTCGCGCACGTGGAGCGGCATCGACGTGTCGCGCCGGCTGGTCGTGCACGAACTGGCCGCGTCGCCGAATCTGAGCGCAGGGGGTTCGAGCGACCGCATCGCGCTTTCGCTGATCGGCGGCACCCCTCGAACGTTAGAGGTGCTGACTAGTGCGGCATGGGAGGCCAACTTCGATCTCGCGGCCGTCTCGGGCGATGGGCGCATTCCGCGCCGCGTGGTGCTCGATCTGGCTGCCGCGCCTGCAGCAGACCGCAACGGCCAGACGGCATCGATCTTCTTCAACGGCGTGCTGATCGGCTCGCACCTGCTGGATACCGACGGCCACGCGCAACGCGTGAGCGCGGATATCCCCGTCTATGCGCTCGGCACCACCAACGCGCTGCGCGTGCTGTTCCAGCGCCAGCCGGCGGGCGGCTGCCGCCCGCGCGAGCAGGGTTATCCGGCGGCCGTGCTGCCGGGCAGTCATCTGGTCGTCGGCCATGGACCGCTCGGCGAAAACTTCACGGGCATGGTGGCGCGTTTCTCGCGCACGGCGAGCGTGCTCGTGCCCGACGGCTATCTGGCCGATCCGGTAACGACGCTGCCGCGCGTGGCGCGGCTCGCCAATGCGGCGGGCGTGGCGCCCACGCGCGCGACGCTCCAGGTGGTGCCGAACGGCCAGAGCGCGCAGCCGAAAGACGCGTTCCTCGCCGCCGATGTCGCGCTCGACAGCGAGGCGGCCCACGCGAGCTTCGCGGACGGCCGCCTCACGCTCAAGGGGCGCGGCGGCTCGATGCTCGCCGACATGTCGGGTCTCGCGAATCTCGGCCTGATCCAGGTAGTGCGCTCGGGCACGACGCCTGGCATCGTCTACCGCAGCGTGGGCGATGCCCCCGTTCTGCCGGCCGGGATGCAGTTGCAGCAGGGCGACGTGGCCATCGTCGATGCGAGCGGCGTGCTCAAGACCTTCGACACTCAGTATCCCGGCGGCGTGCCGCCGACGGACGACCAGCGCGCGTGGCTCACGCGCCACTGGGCGGGCTGGGGCGTGCCGAGCATCGCCATCGCGGTGATGGTGTTGCTGCTGCTCGCAGCGGGCTTCGCGCGCAAGCGGGCCCGGGCGAGGACGGCGGCCGCCGCCGCGGCGCGCGCGGCGCAGGAGAGCGCCGAAAACCCGGACAACCAGCAGAGCGGATCGTGAGCGCGCACGCCATCGACTGGTGGCTCAACTATTACGCCGGCCGCTACTACGAGGGCATGGAGTATCTCGCGGCGGTGGTGGCGGTGGTGATCCTGCTATCGAGCATCGACGATCTCTTTATCGACGCGTGGTACTGGGTCCGCCGGATCATCCGCCACTACACGATCGAGCGCCGCTACGAGCCGTTGCGCGCCGAGCAGCTCTACACGCGTGAGCAGCAGCCGCTGGCGATCATGGTGCCCGCGTGGCGCGAGGAAGATGTGATCGCCTCGATGGTCGCCGACCTCGTGCGCGTACTCGACTACAAGAACTATGTCGTGTTCGCCGGCACCTACCAGAACGATGCGGCGACCATTGCCGAAGTCGAGCGCATGCGGCGGCGCTACAAGCAGCTCCACCGCGTGGAGGTGCCGCACGACGGCCCCACCTGCAAGGCCGATTGTCTGAACTGGATCGTGCAGGCGATCTTTCGCATGGAGAAAGAAACCGGCATCGAATTCGCAGGCGTGATCCTGCACGACAGCGAGGACGTGCTGCATCCGCTCGAGTTGCGCTTCTTCAACTACCTGTTGCCGCGCAAGGACATGATCCAGTTGCCGGTGGCGTCGCTCGAGCGCGAATGGTACGAACTCGTCGCGGGCACGTACATGGACGAGTTCGCCGAATGGCATGCGAAGGATCTCGTGGTGCGCGAGAGCCTTGCCGGCACGGTGCCGTCGGCCGGCGTGGGCACGTGCTTTTCGCGCCGCGCGTTGGCCGGGCTCGCGGAGGAAACGCAGAATCAGCCCTTCAACACGGAGACGCTGACCGAAGACTACGATGTGGGCGAGCGCCTCGGCCGCATGGGCATGCATTCGATTTTTGCGCGCTTTCCCGTGGAGTTCGCCACGCGGCGCAAGTCGTGGTTCGGCTTCGGGCCCGAGCGAGACGTCACGCTGACCATGCCGCTGTGCGTGCGCGAGTTCTTTCCCGATACGTTTCGGACCGCTTACCGTCAGCGCGCGCGCTGGACGCTCGGCATCGGCCTGCAAGGCTGGGAGCAGACGGGCTGGGTCGGCACGATCGCCAACCGGTATCTGCTCGCGCGCGACCGCAAGGGCATCGTCACGGCGTTCGTCGGCATCATTGCCTACGTGCTGCTCGCGCAATTCCTGCTCTTTGCGTACGCCGAGTTTCTCGGCATTCGGCCGGAGCTGGTCGCCTCGCCGTTCGCCAACTCCCGCTTTCTCACCATCGTGCTGTGGGCCAACGGTGTTGCGTTGCTGCTGCGCGTGATCCAGCGCGTCTACTTCGTCTCGCGGCTCTACGGCTGGGAGCATGGCGTGCTTTCGGTGCCGCGCATGGTGATCGGCAACTTCGTGAATTTCATGGCTGTCTCGCGCGCATGGAAGATGTATCTCGCGTATCTGGTCACCGGCAAGCGGCTCGTGTGGGACAAGACCATGCACGACTTCCCCTCGTCGGACGGCTTCACGGACCGCCGGCAACGTCTCGGGGAACTGCTGCTTTCGTGGCAGGCGATCGGACCGAAGGAACTGGAGCAGGCGCTGGCCCAGGAGCATGCGCAGGAAGCACCGCTCGGGCGCGTGCTGATGGCGCAGGGCTGGCTCGACGAGGAAACGCTCGCGGAGGCCATCGCGTTCCAGGCGGACCTGCCGCGCGGCTGGCTCGATCGCGAACGGCTCACGCGTTACGCGAGCGATCTGCCGATCGAACTCGCGGTGCGCTACCGCGTGCTGCCGCAAGGCGACGACGGCAAGGGGCACGAGGTGCTGCTGTGCGCAAGCCCGCTCGCGGAACCCGCGCTCGCAGCGTTGCAGGCCCAATGCGCGTTGCCGATCGTGCAGCGCATCGTGCGCGAGGGCGAGGTGGCGGACGGCTTGCGCCTGTTGCGCGGCGTGCCGCCGGTGCAGGTGCGCGAAGCGCAGGGCGCCGCCACGCAGGGCGTGCCGCTGCTGGGCGATCTGCTGATCGAACGCGGCGCGGTCAAGCGCGCCGCGTTCGAAGGGGCGTTGCAACGCTATCGGCCCGCCGAGCACGGACGCATCGGCGATTTCATGGTGGAGCAGGGCGTGCTCACACGCGATGCGCTGGCCACGGCGATTGCGGAGCAGGAGCGTCTGCGCGCTGAAGGTGCATCCGCGTCATGAGACGGACTCCGAAGCGTTTTTCGTCCACGCGATCTTCATCCGGTTGGGGCGCAGCTGCGCCGTGTCGTGCGACGATGCCGCGTGCGCTCCTGCTCGCCGCGTTGTGGGCGGCGCTCGCGGGCGCGGGGCGCGCTCAGGCCCAGGCGCTGCCTCAGGGCACGCAGCCGTTGCCGTTGAGCGGCGCGGCGTATCGCGTCGCCCAGCAAGGCTACGACGCGTATGCGCGCCGCGACTACGCGGCGGCCGAGCGCTATGCGCGCGAGGCGATCCGGCAACGGCCCGATCTCGCCACGCTACGCCTGTTGCTCGCGAATTCCCAGGCGGCGCGCGGGCAGTGGCGCGAGGCGAGCCGCACGCTCTCCGACGCTATCGCGCAGATCGGTCCCGACGCGGCGCTCGCGGCACGGCGGCGCGAGGTCGATGCGCAGGTGGCGGCGCTGGCGCGGCCGGGCGCGCCAACTGGGGGCGGCCGCACGGCGCGCGCCGCACCGCCGCCGGGTTCTGGTCCGCCCGACTATCTGACCGGCCGCGCATGGCAGCTTGCTCAGGATGCCTACAAATCGTACGGCGCGAAGCAATACGATACCGCCTGGCGCGAGGCGGGCACCGTGATCGCATTGCGGCCCGACATCTTGCGTCTGCAGCTGCTCGCCATCGACGCCGCCGCGGCGGGCGGCCACGACCGCGAAGCCTGGCAGGCCGCGCAGGACGCGCAGCGGCGTTTCGGCGACAGCCAGGCGCTGCGCGAGCGCCGCACGCAGATCGGCGCGCGGCTCGCGCCCGCAGCGGTGCAAGCGGCTCAGGCGGCGCGCGCGCGCGGCGACACCGCGCAGGCTATCGCGCGCATGCACGAGGCGATCGGCTACGCGCCGTCGCATCTCGGCAACCGGCTGCTGCTCTGCGAGATGCTGCTCGAACAGAACGACATGGCGGGCCTCGAAGCCGCGGCGGGCGATGCGATTGCGTCGGGCGCCACGCCGACGCTCATGCCGTACGTGTTGCGCGGCTATGCACGCGCAGCTCAGGGCAGGTCGGCACAGGCCAACGAGGATTTTGCGCAGGCGCTGCTGAGCGAGGGCGCTTCCGTGCGCGACGAGCGGGTGGCGCACGCGATCATCGCCGATGTGTGGACGGCCGAAGGCCAGCCGCAGCGCGCGCTCGACCTGCTTGCCACGCTGCCGCCCGTCGGCGACGACACCGACGCCCTGATCGCCATGCGCCGCTACTACGCGCGCGCGGCGCTCGCGCAGTCCGCTGCGCCGACCACGCCTGCTACGCCAGGCGAGCGGGTGGCCACGACGGCGCGCCCGGTGCTCGACTGCACGGTGGACCGCTACGGCAGCGCCTGCGACATCTATGCGGCCGATCCCGGCTTCGCGCAGCGGCGCGCCGCGATCGTCGCTTCGCAGCGCGGCGATCAGGCGGCCGCGCTCGACGCGCAGCGCCGGGCTGTCGCCGCGGACCCGCGCAATCCGCAGCATCGGCTCGAACTGATCGACGCGCTCACTGCCGCCGGCGATACCGTTGGCGCGCAGCGCGAAGCGCGTGCCATGGCCGACGCGGGCCTGCTCGATGCGCTGCCGCCGCTTTCCGCCGCGTACGTCGCGCAGCGCGCGGGAGACGACCGCCGCGCTGCCACGTACTTCGCGCAGGCGGACGAAGCCGGCCAGCTGCCGCCACAGGCCACTGGCGATGCAGGCTACAGCGCGTACCGCGCGACGTTTGACGCGCTGGCCGCAAGCTATTTCAGGCGCGCGATCGATTACGGCACCTCGCCGCCGCCAGGCGTTGCACCTGCCACGCTGGTGCAGCTGCAAGACCTGCGCAATGCACACGCCGACGTCACGCGCGACTGGGGCGCGATCGCCTTGGTCAACTATCGCGGCTCAGGCCTGCAGCCCGGCGTGTCGACCGGTCAAGTGCCCGGCTCGTACAACAACTGGCAGATGGGCGTCGAAGGATACTGGCGGCCGTTCGGCACGCTCGGCGACCGCAACTTCGAGGTCTATGCGCGCGTCTATCAGGACGTCGGGGCAAAGGGCGACGCGCCGAGCGGCATCTCCACGGCGCTCGGGGCCATCGGCGCGCGCGCGAAGCCGTTCGAATCGATCAACGCGGTAGTGGCGTTCGAGCGGCTCATCCCCATTGGATCGCGCGCGCCTTCCGACTGGCTGCTGCGCCTCGCCTACTCGGGCGGCATCGGCACCGAGCGGCGGCTCGACGTGCCGTCGTGGTGGACGGTGCAGGACTATGGCGAAGTCGGCCACTACGTGAGCAACGGCTGGAACTACGGCACGGGCTATATCGAGGCGGGCCGCACGTGGCGGCTCGACACCATCAGCCCGAAGCTCACGGTCTTTCCGTACGCGGTGGCCGGCGTGGACTACGATTCGAGCATCAACCACAGCGTGCCGGTCGGGATGGGCGTGGGAGTCTCGACGCGCTACTGGTTCCGCGACAGCTTCTACGACGCGCCGCGCTCCTATGTCGACGTGACGGTGCAGTACCGCTGGCACATCACGGGCGACGACCGGGCAGGCGGTGTGTTCTTCGGCGCCGTGCTCTCTTATTGAGGAAACCTGATGATCGTGCGCAGAAAGGCTCAAGGCATCGCGGGCGAGGCAGAGGAGGCCGGGCGAACTCGCTTGCGCGCCCGGCCGCGATACGCGCGCCTGGCATGCGCGGGGCTGTGCGCGCTCGCTGCCGCCGGTTGCACGTTACAGGTGCCCGCGCACGCGGACGCGCTCGCGCAAGGCATCTTCTGGCAGCCCGACAACGACCATCTCGACTTGCGCGGCGACTGGGACCGGTTGGGCGTCAACGAGCTGCTGGTGCAATGGATCGCCGTGGACGACGTCGCGTTCATGGCGGGCGCGGGCATTCCCGCGCCGCGCGTGCCCGACTGGGTGCGCATTGGCAACGAACCGTGGGCGCGCGGCGTGATCGTCGGCCTCGCGGGCTATTCGGACGAGAAGAAAGCGCGCGAGAACCTCGAAACGCTTGTCGACCGTTCGCTCAAGCTCGCGGCCGTGCGGCCGCCCGTGCACATCACGGGCTGGTATTTTCCGGTCGAAGTCGATCCCACCTGGACCGACGCGTCCCGCATGGCGCCGCTGCTGGAGAAGCTGCCGCATCCGCTGTGGATCAGCGTGTACGACACCAGCAACATCGGCGGCGAGGCGCTCGCGAAATGGCTCGACGGCTGGCTGCCGCGCGATGTCGGCGTGTTGCTGCAGGACGGCTGCGGCGTCTATGCGCGCGGCCCGGCGGCGGCGCGCGCATATGCAGATGCCTTGTCCGCGCGTTTGGGCCACAAGCGCGTACGCATCATCGCGGAGGCGTTCCGTCCCAAACAGGGCGGGGGCTTTCGCGCCGCCACGGCCGCCGAGCTGGCGCCGCAGCTCGAGGCGTATCACGGTTATCGCGTGTATCTCTTCGACGGGCCGCACTACATGTCGCCGGAACTCGTCGAGGGCCTGCTGCAGCAGCAGAAGGCGAGGGGCGCGGCGCAGTAGCGGGTCATATGGAAAACGCGGCGAAAGCGCCACCCGCGCCACCCGCGCGCGACGCTTTCGCGGACCTCAGCGCAATTGCGCAAAGGCGATCAACAGCACCATGCCGCCGATGGCGCCGTCGAGCACGCGCCACGCACTCGCGCGCCGGAACAGCGGCGCGAGCGCACGCGCGCCGTAGCCTAGCGCGACGAACCACACCGCGCTCACCGACATCGCGCCGAGCGCGAAAGCGAGGCGGCTGCCCTGCGGTTCTCGCGCGCCGGCCGTGCCGATCAGCAGGAAGGTGTCGAGATACACGTGCGGATTGAGCCAGGTGAACGCGAGCGTCATGAGGATGATCGGCCACGCGCGCTGCTCAGGCGCATCCGCCGCGGCCTGGCTCTCCAGCACCGCGTGCGAAGGACGCACCGCACGGCGCAGCGCGCCGATGCCGAACCACACGAGCCAGGCGAGCCCCACGTACAGCACGATGTGCACGAAGGTCGGATAGCGTTCGACGAGCGCCGAGGCGCCGCCCACCCCCGCGCCGATCAGCACGAAGTCGGACAGCGCGCAGAGCAGGACGATCTTGCCGACGTGCGAGCGCAGGATGCCCTGACGCAGCACAAACGCATTTTGTGCGCCGATCGTGACAATGAGCGAGGCGCAGAGCGCCGCGCCGTGAGTGAAAGCGAGCCAGTTCATGACGGTTGCGGACAAGGTAGGAACGCGGGCGGCGCGGTGCGCGGCACCTGCGGTCATTGGACATCGACAGGGAATGGCGCTAGTCTGCCGCCAGGAGTCGCATAAGCAAAGCTCATTTTCATTAACCGGATTAAGGAACGCTAATGCTCGACTATGCCTTGCTCGATGCGCTCGCCGCCGTCGTGCGGCATGGCTCGTTCGATCGCGCCGCGGGCGCGCTCAACGTTACGCCGTCGGCGGTTTCGCAGCGCGTGAAGCTGCTGGAGGAGCGCGTGGGCACCGTGCTCGTGAAGCGCGGCCAGCCTTGCGTCGCGACGGCTTCCGGCGCGCTGCTGTGTCGTCACACGGAGCGCGTGCAGTTGCTCGAGGCGGAGCTGGGCGGGGCGATGCCGACCTTCACGAGCGCGCTGGGCGCGGCGCGGCCGACGCTGCGGGTGGCCGTCAACGACGACAGCGTGGGCACCTGGTTCATCGACGCCGTGGCGGGCTTCTGCGTCGAGCGCGGCATTCTGCTCGACCTCGTGATCGACGACCAGGATCACACCGCGCAACGCATGCGCGACGGCAGCGTGCAGGGCGCCGTCACGACGCAGGCCGAGCCCGTGCAGGGCTGCCGCTCGACCCGGCTCGGTCGCATGCGCTACCTCGCCGTGTGCTCGCCTGCGTTCTTCGAGCGGCATTTCGCGCAAGGCGTGACGCGCGACACGCTGCGCCACGCGCCGTGCGTCGAGTTCAATCCCAAGGATCAATTGCAAAAGCGCTTCATTCGCCGCATCACGCGCGCGCAGATCGACGCGCCGCTGCACTGGATTCCCCATGTGGCGGGGTTTCTGCGCTGTTGCCTGAACGGCCTGGGCTGGGGCATGTGCCCCGAGCGCATGATCGCGCCGCATCTCGCGCGCGGCGAACTCGTCGAACTCACGCCCGGGCGGGCGCTCGACGTCGACCTCTACTGGCAGAGCTGGCGGCTTTCCATCGGCTGGCTCGACGACTTCGGCGCCATGCTCAAGGTGCGCGCCGGCGAATTTCTCGATCAGGGCCGCGGCACGTAAGACGCGAGCCGCGCGATATCTTCATTCTTTTGTCTTTATCCGCGGATTCAATAGTGGTTTAGTGTGCATACTTTCGGTGCGGATCATAGTGCTTGTAACATCACCGTTTTGTTGCTATTCGTCTCGTGCGAGTTGCACAATGGCCGCATTGGCGCGCGCCAAAGCGTTAAAGCAATATCTGGAATCCATTAATTGCTTTTCGAATAGTGGAATGCCTCGATATTCCAGGGGTGTGGACTATGCAAGCTTCGTGCGAGAATTGCGCGTCCAATAGACTGACGTTTAGTATGTGATATGTCTGATGCACCTATGTCGAATAGGTGCGTTGCGTTTCATTGATCGGTCACATCCCGTATGTAAGAGTGGAGACGTCGCGATGCCGGTAAAGACCGCGAGACGGGCCATGGGCGGGCATTCAGGGCTTTATGTATGCACGGGGCGCAGCGGGCGCTGTAACAATTCAGTTATGTGGAAAAGTCGCACGACTAGTGACATCCCGACGGAAACCGGTTATTTTTTCCGCGATGAGATTGTTAAGTATCATCAAATCGGCAAAAAAGTTCACGGATGTAAAGAAACCAACATTGGAGGCATACAGTCGGAACTGAAAGCTCTGCCATCTCGTTTTTTGCGTTTAGCATTATCGTGTGAAAATTGCGTTTTTCCTGTGGATTGCGAGTTGGACACGCTATAATCCGGACGTGGCAGAGTGCATATTCGACCGGCATATTTGAATCGTTTCCACGTGCACGAGGTGCATTATGACGAAATTAGATACCGGCAGCGTTTGGCAACAAACCATTGACCTTCTGTCCGCGGCTTCCGAGCCGCTAAGCCTGGACAGCGAATTCGAAGGCGGCAGAAGCTGCAAACCGGTACCCATCACACGCGGCGCATCGGAGGCGGCCAACCGGCGGCGCGCCACCGTCCGTTCGTGGGATGCGCAGGGCATCACCTTGATCCGGCGGCATGATCCGGACAGCATCACCGTTTGCTGGAGCGACGCCACCTATGGCCGCTACTCCGACCAGTTGTGGCGCGTCTGCACGGCGCGCCGCAGCGCCGTTTGCGCGCTGACCGGCGAGAAGATCCGCCGCGGCGACGCGGTGTTCCGGCCGAGCCCGAATCGCCGTCATCGCCCGGCCAATGCCGACGCGATGATCCTCGCGAGCAAGCTCGACAATCTGCCCAACGCCGTGGTCGCGGCGCGTCTGGACGAGGCGCTGGCCGCCTGAGTGGCGTCCCCGGGCGCACCGGCCGCCCGCGCGGGTAGGCCACCCGCCGCTCACATGTCGCGGCTGGTCACACCTCGTCATTCCCATGTCATAAAGCTGCACAAGAACAAAACGGCGCCCCGAGGGGCGCCGTTGTTCGTTGGCAGGGAGAAAGGCGGGTCGCCACCGTGCGCCGGGGCAGGCGCAACCGGCGCCCGCCCCGGCGGCGCACCCCTCAGACGGTGGCGTCGCGGGCGTTTTCCTCTTCGAGCGCGTCGCGCGTCTCGGGCATCGCCAGCCAAACCATCAGCACCGCCGCGGCGCCCGCGCTCGCGAGCGCGAGGAAGCTCACCGTATTGCCCAGGTGATCGGCGATAAAGCCGGCAAGCGCAGTCGAAAGCGTCGCCCCGATCCCCGCGGAAAGTCCGAAGAGCCCGATACAGAGGTTGTAGCGGCCTTTGCCGCCCGCCACGTCGGCGGCGATGAGCGGCAGCATCACGCCGAACACGGCGGCCGAAAGGCCGTCGAGCATCTGCACCGGCACGAGGAAGTACGGGTTGCCGACGGCGGCGAATAGCAGCGCCCGCAGCGGCAGCGCGCAAAAGCCCAGAATCAGCACAGGGCGGCGCCCCCAGGCCTGCGCGGTGCGGCCTACCCAGGGCGACATCAACGCGACGATCGCTTGAGGCACGATGATGCACGCCGCGATTACGAGCTGAACGTTGTCGCCCATGCCGGCCGTCACTTCGCCGGCGGCCAGGTTGAGCATCGCGGCGTTCGAGAGATGGAACAGCACCACACAGGCCGCGAAGGTCAGCATGCGCCGGTCGCGCAGCAGGTCGAAGATCGTTTCGCGAGATTCGCCTGAGCCCGCGGCCGCGCCGGCCGCGCCGGGCTTGGCTGCGGGTTTGGCGTAGGCGGCGTTCTGGTCGTATTTGATCATCGCGAGCGCGACGAGCGCGGGCAACGCGAGCGCGGCCGTCAGCCAGAACACGGAGCGCGGCGACCAGTACTCGCCGCACAAGCCCATCAGGCCGGCGGCCACCGCGCTGCCGATCGAGGCCCAGCGCGCGTTGCGGCCGAGCCGGTCGCCCAGGTTCTGGCGGCCCACCAGCGCGAGCGCGAGCGCCGCCATGGCCGGCACGAGCATGCAACTGGCGAAGCCGTGGAAAATCTCGGCGGCCATCACCGCCACGACGGTCGGGCTCGAGGCGAGCAGCACGGCCGAGATGATGATCGCGATGATCGCCCACGCGGCGGCGGCCTTCTTGTTGCGCAGGGCGTCCACAGCCGCGCCGCCCGGCACCTGGCTCACCATCGCGCTGATCGTGCCGACTGACAGCGCGAGGCCGATCTCGCCCTGGGTCCACTTGTGCGACGCCAGATACGAGGCAATGAACGGCCCGAAGCCCGTTTGCACGTTCGCGACGAAGAAGTTCAGCCAGTCGAGCGCGCGCACGCTGCGCTGGTCTGGATTGGGCTGTTGCATGGTGCCGTCCGTCATTTGGCACCGTGGGCATTGGCTGCGGAGGCGACGGGCGAGGCAGCGGGCGCGGCCTGCGCAGCCGGGGCGGCGGCCGGGGCCGGGGCCGGCGGCGGGGCAGCAGGCGTCACCGCGTGCACCGGCTGGTCGGGCGCGTAGGGCGGCGAGGCGTCCACCTGCTGATCGCTCATTTCGAGCTGCGCTTCGAGCGTGTTGTTCTTCGTGACGAAGTGCAGTGCCGACCAGTCGGCCGCGATCGTATGGCGTTTCTCGAGCGTGCCGCTCACGTCGAGCACGACGGCCTGCGGGGCGGCACTGCCGTCGAGCAGCACGTCCACCACGCGGCCCACCTTGCCGCCGTTGGCGCGTTCTACGTCCGCGTCGAGCATGGGCAGCCGCGTCGCGCTCGCCTCGGGGTTGCCGGGCTGCGGCGCACCGGCCTTGGGCCGGTCGGGGACCTGCAGCTGGTTCGCCGGCAGGGCGAGCGTGATGGCGGGCGTCTTCGCCTGGGTATTCACGCGCACGCCGCTCCACGGGAAGTTGGCCTTGCGGTCGCCAATGCCCATGAAGCCCTGCAGGTTCACCACGACGTCGACGGGCTTGCCGCCGGGGCCCGTGACCATGTCGACGGCGCGGCCCACGACCTTGCCGTCGGTCTTTTGCACTTCGCTGTCGAGCAGCGTGCGGAAAGTGCCGCGCTCGAGCGTGCGCACCTGCACGATGGGCGCCGGGGGCGGCGCCGGCGGGGCGCTTGCGGGCGCGGGCGGCAGCGGCGCCGGACGGCGGCGGTGCACCGGCGCGGGGCGCGGCTTCTTCGGTGCCGGCTTCGTTGTACTCTCCGTCTCCGGCTCGCTCGCCGCCTCGGGCGCGGACGCGGCCTCGGGCTCGCTCGCGGCCGGCTCGGGCTCCGTGGCCACGGGCGCTTCCGGCTCGGGCGGCGGGGCCGGCCGGAACAGGCTGCAACCCGAAAGCGTGAGCAGCATCAGCAGCGTCAGGGCGTACGGAAAGTGAAAAGCAGGACGTGTGGAACGCAAGAAGCCGCGTCTCATCTACTGAAACTCCTTGGAGCGGCCGGCGCGACGCGCGCGCGGCAGGGGGAAACCAGGTCGGGATGCGTGAGTGTAACCCGCGCACCGGCCTGATCCGCTTAATGACGGCGTGGGCGACCAGCGTGGGCGACCGGCGTGGGCGACCGGCCTGGGCGACCGGCGTGGGCGACGCACCGCAAGCGCCGCGCCGGGCAACCGGCTGCCCGCGCGAGCCGGAACGATCGCGCTTCGTCATACGAAACCGGCCCCGGTCCGCGTGGCAACGGCCCGCTTTGCAGCCAGGTGTAAACGCGGGGCCGCCCCGCGCGCCGTGCCCTGTACACGGGCATATAAGCATCGCGGCATGAACTCAATGCGACTCGTGCGATGGGAGCGCAAATCGTGTTCGCCTAACCTTCGCTCCATCCATAAAGAGATGTCAAAACGATGAGCGCCGGGAAGTTCAAAAAGGCGCCGGCAACGCGTCGACACGACTAATTCAATTCGAGACGAACCTGATGACGGATCGGCTGGTGAGCCGTGAACCGTTTCAGCGTGCTGATAAAGGAGGCACTCACCATGATCGAACCCCACGCGCAGCCGCTCGCCGGTGCGACCGCCGCCGAAGTCGAGTCCACAGATACATTGGGCCCGGCCTCGGGATTCATCGACCGTTATTTCGACATTGCCGCGCGCGGCAGCTCGCTGCGTCAGGAGGCGATTGCGGGCGTCACGACCTTCCTCGCGATGGTCTATTCCGTGTTCGTCGTGCCGGGCATGCTCGGCAAGGCGGGCTTCGACACCAGCGCCGTGTTCGTGGCCGTGTGCCTGACCACGGCGTTCGGCTCGCTGCTGATGGGCCTGTGGGCGCGGCTGCCGATCGCCATCGGCTGCGCCATTTCACTGACGGCGTTCACCGCCTTCGGCCTCGTGCTCGGCAAGGGGCTGAAGCCCGAAGTGGCGCTCGGCGCGGTGTTCCTCATGGGCCTCGTGTTCACGGGCATTTCGGTGACGGGCGTGCGCTCGTGGATCCTGCGCAACCTGCCGCACGGCATCGCGCATGGGACGGGCATCGGCATCGGCCTGTTCCTGCTGCTGATCGCCGCCAATGACGTCGGCCTCGTCGTCAAGAATCCGGGCGCGGGCCTGCCGGTCTCGCTCGGCCATATCACCTCGCTGCCCGTGATCCTCTCCGTGGTCGGCCTCGCCGCGATCTTCGGCCTCGTGCGCCGCCGCGTGCCGGGCTCGATCCTGATCGTGATCGTCGCGATCTCGGTGCTCGGTCTCGCCATCGATCCGGCCGTGAGCTTTCATGGCGTGTTCGCGTGGCCTTCGCTGTCGGCGCCGGGCCATGCCTCGCTGATTGGCGCGATGGACATCAAGGGCGCGCTCTCGCTCGCCGTGCTGCCGAGCGTGCTCGCGCTCGTGATGACGGCCGTGTTCGACGCCACCGGCACGATCCGCGCCGTGGCGGGGCAGGCGGGCCAGCTCGACGCGAACGGGCGCATAGTCAACGGCGGGCGCGCGCTCACGGCCGACTCGGTCAGCTCGATCTTCTCGGGCTTTCTTGGCGGCGCGCCGGCGGCGGCCTATATCGAGTCGACAGTGGGGGTGGCCGCGGGCGCGAAGACGGGCCTCGCTGCCGCCACGGTGGGCGTGCTGTTCCTCGCGGTGATGTTCTTCGCGCCGCTCGCGGGCCTCGTGCCCTCGTATGCAACGGCGCCCGCGCTGATGTACGTCGGCCTCATGATGCTCTCGAGCGTGAGCCGCCTCGACATGGCCGATATGGTCGACGCGATGTCGGGCCTCGTGTGCGCCGTGTTCATCGTGCTCACGGCGAACATCGTCACGGGCATCATGCTGGGCTTCTGCACGCTCGTGATCGGCCGCGTGGTGAGCGGCGAGATCCGCAAGCTGAACGTGGGCACGGTGGTGATCGCCGGCGTGCTGGCCACGTTCTACCTGGGCGGCTGGGCCATCTGATAACCGGATGACCCGGTCATTCGCCCGGCGGCCACGGCGGCCGCCCGGGCGGCTGCACGGCCCGCGTCGCTTAACGGCGGCCCGGGCCGTGTGGCTTTTGCGCGCTACGTTCTGGCGCGTTACTCGGGCAGCACGCTGTTGCGGGCCTTGCCCGCTTTGCGCGGCTTGCGTGGCTTGGGCTCCACGCCGATGCGCGGGTCGCGCGCGAGGACGAGCGCGCTCAACTGCGCGGCCGTATCTTCGAACGCCGCATCGGCTTGCGGCACATAGAGCCATTTGCCGAGCACGGGGTGCGCGCGCAATGCCGGCATCGCTTCGATGAGCGACGCATGGCGCTCCCGCGACGTGCAGACCAGCACGCCGTTGAACGGCGGGTCGCGGTCGGCGGCCACGAGACACAGCAGGCCATCCAGATACGCGGCGTCACAGCCGAACATGGGCTTGCGGATATAGCCGGCCTCGCGCTCGAAGGCGTCGAAGATCCAGAGCAGCGAATTGCGGACTTTGGACGGCATGGCGTGACGTGGCAGAAATAGGAGGGCGCGGCGCGCAGAAATCGCCATTCTAGTGGCGGCGATGCCGCCATGCGCGCCGCTGCTCGCGAATGACTCACGCATGCCTTGACATCGCTCGCTCGTCGCCTATGCTAAACCACATGGTTAAGTATGAAGACGATATCCTCGACCGCACCTTCGCGGCGCTCGCCGATCCCACGCGGCGCGCGCTGCTCGCACGCCTCGCGCAGCACGACGAACTCTCGGTGAGCGCGCTCGCGCAGCCGTTCGCGATGTCGCTGCCCGCGGTCATGAAGCATCTGGACGTTCTCGCTCAGGCGGGCCTCGTCACGCGCGCGAAAACCGGGCGCACCGTGGCGTGCCGGCTCGCCGCGGGGCCGATGGAGGACGCGATGCAGTGGCTCGCGCACTATCAACGCTTCTGGAGTGAAACGCTCGATCGACTCGCTGCCTTCGTGGAGGAAGATGCATGTCTATCCAAGCCGCAGCTGAACCCGGCGCTGCCCATCAAGCTCCCAGCCTCACCATCCGCCGACGCCTCAACGCCACGGCCGCGAAGGTCTACGCCGCGTGGACCCAGCCGTCGCAACTGATGCGCTGGATGCAGCCGCTCGACACCACCTGCATTCACGCCGAAGCGGACGTGCGCGTGGGCGGGCGCTTTCGCGTGATCCTGCGCGCCGCGAACGGCGAGGACCACGACGTGAGCGGCACCTATCTCGAAGTCGTGCCCGATGAAAAGCTCGTATTCACGTGGGCGTGGCGCAGCACACCGGAGCGCGAGTCGCTCGTCACGGTGACGCTGCGCGCCGACGGGGCCGCCACTGACCTCACGCTCAAGCACGAACGCTTCTTCGACGAAGCGGCGCGCGACTCGCACAACGAGGGCTGGACGAGTTCAATCGATCAACTGGTGGCGCTGTTCGACTGAGCGGTGCTCATTCAAGCGCAAGGAGGAATCGAAAGATGGAATCGCACAAGATCGTTTCGCAGACCGAATGGCTGGAGGCCCGCAAGACGCTTCTCGCCGAAGAGCACGCTTTCACGCACGCACGGGACGCGCTAGTGGCGAAGCGCCAGGCGCTGCCGTGGGTGAAGGTCGACAAGACTTATACGTTCGAGACACCGCAAGGTCCGCGCACGCTTGCGCAGCTATTCGGGCCGCGCAGCCAGCTGATCGTTTATCACTTCATGCTCGGGCCGGATTGGGAAGAGGGGTGCCCAGGCTGCTCGTTCCTGTCCGACCACGTGGACGGCATGCTGCCGCATCTGGAGCATCACGACGTGACTTACGTGGCCGTTTCGCGCGCGCCGCTCGCGAAGATCGAGGCATTCAGGCAACGCATGGGCTGGCGTTTTCCGTGGGTATCGTCGCATGCGAGCGACTTCAACTTCGACTATCACGTGTCGTTCAGCGAGGCCGACAAGGCGCGCGGCAAGGCGATCTACAACTACGCCGAGCAGGACTACATGAGCGACGAGCTGCCCGGCGTCAGTGCGTTTTATCGCGATGAAGCGGGCAACGTGTACCACACGTATTCGACGTACGCGCGCGGCGGGGAGATGCTGATCGGCACGTATGCGATGCTCGAGCTGACCGCAAAGGGACGCAACGAAGAGAAGGACATGCGCGAGTGGATGCGCCACCACGATCGCTATGAAGACGCACCCGCGCCGTCGTCGTGCTGTGCGCACGAGAACCCGTAGTTGCGTTGGGCGGACAGTTGTTAGCGCAACGAAAGAAAGCTGCGCCGGTCGCGAAAGAATCGTGAAAAAAGCGCGCTAGAGCGACATCTCGAACGCAGGGCGCAGCAGCACTTCGATTGCCATCACGATGAGTCCCATCGCGCCGGCGGCGAGCGTCAGCGTGCCGTATTCATCGTAGCGCGTGTCGTAGAGGCACGCGACGATGAACAGGACGGCCAGCAGATTGGTCAGCCAGTAGAAGTTCAGCGCGAGTAGCATCGGCGTATCCGGTGCCGGCGCGCAACGCGCCGGCGGCTAGTGCAAGACGCTCGAATTCTAGCCGGGGGACCTTACGGATACGCAACAATTACGTGCGCTACAACACTTATTTTTGCGCGATCGGCACTTTCGGCATTTCTGCGCGGATCCAGTCCGTGACCGAGGTGCGCTGCGGCTGCCAGCCGAGCAGTGTGCGGGCGCGCTCGCCGCGCACGCGGCTGTTCGAGCCGAGGCCGTACGACGCCATTTCGTAGCCCCATTCCTCGATCGCGGCTTCGAGCGGCCAGTCCTGCGGCGCGCCCAAACCCATCACATCGGCGAGCGCCGTGGTCATGTCGCGGAAGTTCGCTTCGCCGCTTTCCACGAAGTAGAACGTGCCCGCCGGCGTGTTTTCGAGCGCGAGGCGATAGAGTTCGGCCACGTCGTCGACATGCACATTCGACCAGATGTTCAGGCCGCGCCCCACGTGACGCATCACGCCGCTCTTCTGCGCCTGGCGGATGAGCCGCGGCAGCTGCACGCTCGCCGCTCCCGGCACCGCGCCCACGCCATAGATCAGCGTGTTGCAGAGCACGGCGCTCTTCACGCTGCGCGCCGCGGCCGCGAGCACGAGATTGTCGATGGCCACGCGTGGCGCCTTGTCGGCGGTCGGTTCGGGCAGGGCGTCCTCGCGATAGATGCGCTCGGTCGCCTCGCCGCCCGACGCGTCGCCCACGATGCTCGAGCCGCTCGTGTGCAGGAGCGGCTTGCCGGAGCCTTCGAGCGCGTCGATCAGCGCCTCGACCGCGCCGCGGTGGTCGCTGCTCGCGGCGTTGATCACGGCGTCGGCGGCGCGCGCTTCTGCCATCAGCGTCGCGCGGTCGTCGAGATCGCCCTGCACGGGCGTGATGCCGAGCTTCTCGAGGTCGGCGAACTGCTCGGGCCGGCGCACGAGGCCGCGCACCGTGTGGCCCGCGCGCACGAGATGCGCCGCGATCGAGCCGCCGATAAATCCGCCTGCGCCTGTCACGAATACTTTCATGGGTGGCTCCTGGTCCTGTCTTGATTGCGATGGAAGCCAGTATCGGGGTATCCGGCTTTTGCAAAAACCGTGTTAGTCTCAAATGAATATTGACTGCGGATCAAGAATAGCCACGATGAAGACGTCGACCGACGAACTGCTCGTATTCGTCACCGTGATCGACGCGGGGTCGATCACCGCCGCGGCCGAAAAGCTCGAGCAGACCGTCTCGGGCGTGAGCCGCGCGCTGACGCGGCTCGAAAAGCAGCTGGGCGTCGCGCTGATCCTGCGCACCACGCGGCGCCTGCAACTCACCGAAGAGGGCGAACTGTTCCTCGATCGCGCCCGCGCCATTCTCGCGGCGTTAGCCGATGCCGAGGAGGCCGTGACACGCCATCGCGAGCGCCCCTCCGGGCGGTTGCGCGTGGATGCGGCCACGCCGTTCATGCTTCACTGCATCGTGCCGCACGTCGCGGCGTTCGCCGACGCTTATCCCGAGATCGAACTCGAACTCACGAACAACGAGCGCATCGTCGATTTGCTGGAGCAGCGCGTGGATATCGCCATTCGCATCGGCACGCTGCAGGACTCCACGCTGCACGCACGCTCGCTCGGCACGAGCCGTTTGCGCATTGTCGCGAGCCCCGGCTATCTCGCGGCGCACGGCACGCCGCGCAGTGTTGCCGCGTTGCGCGAGCATCGGCTGATCGGCTTTACGGCGCCCGCGCATCTGAACGGCTGGCCGCTGCGGGTGGCTGGCGGCGACGCGACGCGCGCGGCCGCAAAGACCCCGGAGACCGAATCCGGCTACACGATCGCGCCCGCGCTTTTGGCGTCGAGCGGCGAGACGATACGCCAGCTCGCGCTTGCCGGCAGCGGTATTGCGTGCCTGTCCGACTTCCTCACCACGGCCGACCGCGAGGCGGCCCGCCTCGTCACCGTGCTCGACGACGCGCTGATCGAATCGCGCCAGCCGATCCACGCTGTCTACTACCGCAGCGCGGCGCTTGCGGCGCGCGTGCAATGCTTTCTCGCGTTTATTGGGGGCAGGCTGCAACTCGACGCGTGACGGGCGCTTGCGGCGCTCTCGTGGATAGTCCCAGGCTACAGGGGCCGCAAAGGGGAGTTGTATAGACAGGCGCGCCAGGCTAGACTTCGGCCACTTTCGCGACTTGTATAGACAGGATTCGACCATGCTCCCGACCCTTCGCCTTACGCCCGGCCATCTGACCCTGCCCCAACTGCGCCAGATCGCGCGCGAGGCAGTGTGGCTCGAGCTCGATCCGGCCAGCTTCGCGGCCATCGACGCGGGCGCGCGCGCCGTCGCCGAGATCACGGCGAAGGGCGAGCCCGCCTACGGCATCAATACGGGCTTCGGGCGTCTGGCGAGCACGCATATCCCGAACGACCAGCTCGAACTCCTGCAACGCAATCTGGTGCTCTCGCACGCCGTGGGCGTGGGTGCGCCGATGTCGCGTCCCGTCGTGCGTCTGCTCATGGCGCTGAAGCTGTCGAGCCTGGGCCGCGGCTATTCGGGCATCCGCCGCGAAGTGATGGACGCGCTCATCACGCTGTTCAATGCCGACGTGCTGCCGCTCATTCCCGTGAAGGGCTCGGTGGGCGCCTCGGGCGACCTCGCGCCGCTCGCGCATATGTCGGCGGTGCTGCTCGGCATCGGCGAGGTGTTCATCCGCGGCGAGCGTGCCAGCGCCGAAGCCGGTCTCGCGGCTGCGGGCCTCAAGCCGCTCGCGCTGCAGGCGAAGGAGGGTCTCGCGCTGCTCAACGGCACGCAGGCTTCCGCCGCGCTCGCGATCTACAACATGTTCGCGATCGAAGACCTCTACCGCACGGCGCTCGTCTCGGGCGCACTCTGCGTGGATGCAGCGGCAGGTTCGGTCAAGCCGTTCGATGCGCGCATTCACGAACTGCGCGGCCATCGCGGCCAGATCGAGGCGGCCGCGGCCTATCGCACGCTGCTCGAAGGCTCGGCGATCAATCTCTCGCACCGCGACTGCGGCAAGGTTCAGGATCCGTACTCGCTGCGCTGCCAGCCGCAGGTGATGGGCGCGTGCCTCGACCAGATGCGCCACGCGGCGCAGGTGCTGCTGATCGAGGCGAACGCGGTGTCGGACAATCCGCTGATCTTCCCGGAAACGAACGAAGTGCTATCGGGCGGCAATTTCCACGCGGAGCCGGTGGCCTTCGCCGCCGACAACCTCGCGCTGGCCGCAGCCGAAATCGGCGCACTGGCCGAGCGCCGCATCGCGCTGCTCATCGACGCGACGCTCTCGGGCCTGCCGCCTTTCCTCGTGAAGGACGGCGGCGTGAACTCGGGCTTCATGATCGCGCACGTCACGGCGGCTGCACTGGCATCGGAAAACAAGACACTCGCGCATCCGGCCTCGGTCGATTCGCTGCCGACCTCGGCAAACCAGGAAGACCACGTTTCGATGGCGACGTTCGCGGCGCGCAAGCTCGCCGACATTGCCGACAACACGGCCAACATCCTCGCGATCGAACTGCTCGCTGCGGCCCAGGGCGTGGACCTGCGCGCGCCGCATCACACGAGCCCGGCGCTCGCGCATGTGATGCAGTCGGTGCGCGCCGAGGTGCCGCATTACGACCTCGACCGCTACTTCGCGCCGGATATCGAAGCGATTACGCGTCTCGTGCAGAACGGCGCCATCGCTTCGCACAGCCCGTTCGCGTTCGAGTCCGAGGCGCAATAACACGCCATTACGCCCACTCACGCGCAAGCAGGCGCCACGTCAAAGCAAGGGCCCAACGCGATGAACGCTCCCGCATACCAGGGCATCAAGGACTTCATCCTCGCGCGCATTCACGCAGGTGAATGGAGCGAGGGCGACCAGGTGCCTTCGGAGAACGAATTGGCGCGCGAGTTCAAGGTCGCGCGCATGACCGTGAACCGGGCGCTGCGCGAACTCACCGCGGAACAGGTACTCACGCGCGTGCAGGGCGCGGGCACCTTCGTCGCGCGACCCAAGTACGAATCGACGCTCGTCGCTATTCGCAGCATCTCCGACGAAATCCTCGCGCGCGGGCACCGCTACCGCGCCGAGGTGCTCGAGATCGGCGTGCATCGCGCCGACGAGGCGCTCGCGGTCGAAATGGGGCTCGCCGCCAACGACCAGGTGTTCAACTCGCGCGTGCTCCACTTCGAGAACGACGAGCCCGTGCAGCTCGAAGAGCGCTGGGTCAATCCCGCCATCGCGCCCGATTACGCGGCGCAGGACTTCACGCACATCACGCCGAACCAGTACCTCGTGCATGTCGCGCCGTTGCAGGGCGTGGAGTACCGCATCGAGGCGCTCGCCCCCGAGGCGCAAACGCGCGCGCACCTCGCCATGGGCGAAGCCGAACCGTGCCTCGTGCTGCACCGGCGCACCCGCTCGCGCGGGCTCGTCGCTTCGGTCGCCAATCTCTGGCATCCGGGCAGTCGTTATCGCTTCACGGGGCATTTCTAAGGGCCGCGTAGGTGGGCCCGCCCAGGTCGGGCCGCGCAGGTCCCTCGGCGCCGCTCGCCGCCATTTCCTCAGTCTTTTCTCTGTGCATGGCCGACTGTCGTCGGCATGCGTCTTGCTCCCTTTACAGATGGCTGACCCTATTGCCAATTGGGGCGCGCGCATGGGGCCAGACGGCCCGGGAAAGCGCGCATGGTGCGCCGCAGCCCGTATCATTGGCAGATGACGCGAACGAAGGAGGAGCTCCGCAATGGACGATGCCAACGCCACGCTCATGCCGATGTGGCGGGCCAATCTGGCGCTGCTCACGCGCGAGGTCGGGTCGGCCACCCGGCTCGCGCGCATGATGACGTTTTCCGCGAGCTACATGAAGCTGATCGTGTCGGGCGAGCGCGACTTCAGCGCGGAGTTCGTGCGCGGCGTGGAAGCCGTCACGGGCCTGCCCGAAGGCTGGATGGACGTGAAGCACGATAGCGCCGACGTGCCCGACGAGACACGCGAGGCGATCGCGAGCGAGACGCCGCGCGCGCGCTTTCGCGGCACCGCGCATCCGGTGCGCAAGGCGCCCGTGCTGCGCGTGGAGCCGATCTTCGGCCAGGGCGCGAAGCGCGAGGAAGTGACGGCGACGCCCGAGGCGCACCGGCGTCTCGCGGGCACGCGCAAGATCCGCGATCTCGCCGCGCAGGACGTGCGCAAGCTCGAGCGCTACCTGAGCGTGCCACCGGTCGAGCCGGCGGTGCTGCGCTCGCGTATCGAAGACGTGATCAACTACGCCGACCCCGACGATCGCGTGCGCGCCGATCTCGAAGGCCGCCTCGAGCAGATCGAGAAGCATCGCGAGATGTTGCTGCGGCATGTCTCGCGCCTCTACGCGCTGCTTTCGCGGCTGGGCGACGACTGATTCGTTGCCCGAATCATCGTCTGCCGAATCATCGTCGGGAAATCAGCGCTCCTGAACGCGCAGCTCCGCGAGTATCTGGTCGGCGAGAAAGTCGCACGGCGGGCGGTTCGAGCGCGCGCTGCGCGCGAGCACCACTTCCAGCTCCGGGAGTGCCGGGAGGCCATGCTGGCGGCCAAGCGTGACGAACGTCTCGGGCACCGCGCAGCGCGCGAGCGGCGCGATGGCGAGACCCGCGGCCACCATGCTGCACAGGCCCATCAGGCTCGGGCTTTCATAGGATGTGCGATACGCGATCTTTGCGCGCTCCAGCGCCTGGATCGCGTTCGTGTGCGCGACGCTGCCGCCGCCGAACAGGGCGACCGGCAACGGCCGCTCGCGCCAGATCTCGCGCCCGCTCGCCGCGCTCACCGCCGCGGGGGGCGCTGCCCACACCATCGGCTCGAAGCGGATGAACTCGCCCGCCAGCCCGTGCGTGCGCGTGATGCAGGCGAGGTCGATTTTGTTGTCCTTCAGGAGCGGCATGAGCGCGCTGCTCGGCAGCCCGATCACCTGGATTTCCACCTTCGGCCAGTTCGCCGAGAACTTGCGCAGTACCGGCGGCATGAGCGAGGACGCATAGTCGTCGGGCACGCCGATCGATACGCGGCCCGTCACCTCCGGGTGCGCGAGCGAGGCCCACGCTTCGTCGCGCAACGCGAGCATGCGCCGCGCGTAGGCGATGAGCGTCTGGCCGTCGGGTGTGGGCGTGACGCTGCGCGGCGCGCGGATAAAGAGCGGCTTGCCGATGGATTCCTCGAGCGCGCGAATCTGCATGCTGAGCGCGGCCTGCGAGCGATGCACGAGCGCGGCGCCGCGCACGAAACTGCCGGCGTCGGCGACGGCCACCACCATGGCGAGCACGTCGAGGTCGAGGGTCTTCATTGGTATAAGAAAAATTGATCGAAGGCTTCAATATAACGCGTTTGTCTGAACGCGTGGACGCGCCGATACTGGGGCCGTACCGACCCTTCGCGTTGTTCTTCGCGCAGTTATCTGCGAAGAATTTCGCATCGTCCTTCGCTCCCGGAGAAGCCCATGTTGATGTCGCCGCCCGTCGATTTGACCTACGAACGATTCCAGCAACTGCACATGCGGCTCGACATGTCGCGCGGCAAGCCTTCGCCTGAACAGCTCGATCTCTCGCAGGCGCTCATCGACGAAGCCGGGCAGGCGGGCTATCTCGCGCGCGACGGCTTCGATTGCCGCAACTACGGTCTGGCGAGCGGCTTGCCCGAGGCGCGCGAACTGGGCGCCGGGTTGCTCGGCGTGCCTGGCGCGCAGGTGATCGCGGCGGGCAATTCGAGCCTCGAATTGATGCACGACGCGCTGACCTTCGCGCTGCTGCATGGCGTGCCGGTGGGCGAGGGCGCGGACGTTGGCGCGCCGTGGCGAGCGCAAGGCGAGATCGCGTTCCTGTGCCCGGTGCCGGGCTACGACCGCCACTTCGCGATCTGCGAGGCGCTGGGCGTGCGCATGATCGCCGTGCCGATGCGCGAGGACGGCCCCGACATCGACCGTGTGGAAGCGCTCGTGCGCGACGATCCGTCGATCAAGGGGATGTGGTGCGTGCCGCTCTACAGCAACCCGACGGGCGCGATCTGGTCCGACGAGGTGATCCGGCGTCTCGCCGCCATGCCCGCCGCGCCCGACTTCCGGCTCTTCTGGGACGACGCCTACCGCTTCCACCACCTGAGCGACGAAGCGCACACGACGCTCGACGTATTCGAGGCCTGCGCGGCGGCAGGCCACGCCGGGCGCGCGCTGATGTTCGCTTCGCTCTCGAAGGTGACGTTCGGCGGCGGGGCGTTCGCGTGGCTCGCCGCCGCGCCGCGCAATGTGGCCTGGTGGCAGAAGCACTCGGCCGTGCGCACCATCGGGCCGGACAAGCTCAACCAGTTGCGCCACGTGCGCTTCCTGCCCGATCGCGCGACGCTCACCGGGTTGATGGCGCGCCATCGTGCGCTGCTCAAGCCGAAGTTCGATGCGGTCGACGAGGTGTTCCGCGCGCGCCTGACCGACGTGCCCGGCGTGAGCTGGAACGTGCCGTGCGGCGGCTATTTCATCAGCCTTTATGCGCCCGAGGGTTGCGCGCGCCGCACCGTCGAACTCGCGGCGGCGGCGGGACTCGTCCTCACGCCCGCGGGCGCGGCGTTCCCGTATGGCGTCGATCCGCACGACAGTCATCTACGGATTGCGCCGTCGTTTCCGGCGCTCGACGAGGTGCGCCTTGCCGCCGAGGGCATCGCGCTGTCGCTGCTGCGCGCCATCGACGAACGGCGGGCATAGCGGCCAGGGCGGCTCCGGCGGCGCTCGCGTCGATGTGCTACAACGGCAGGCGTAGCCCACGAACGTAGCCAACTTCCCGCGAGGTTGCCGTGCAAGGTCTCGCCGTTTCATTGCAACGCGCGCTCGCCCAGCGCGAGCGCGAAGGCCGCGCCGATAGCGGCCGTGCGCCCACGGCGCGCCCGCTCGCGGCGGGCGCCGGCTGGTCGGTCGACGATGTCGTCTGCACGCTCGGGCCCGGCGACCGGCCCTACGAGGAGCGCCACACGAGCGCGTGCCTCGCCGTCGTGGCGGCAGGCGTGTTCGGCTACCTCAGCGGCAACGCGCGGGCGCTGATGACGCCCGGCGCGCTCATGCTCGGGGAAACCGGCGCCTGCTTCGAATGCGGCCACCGTCACGCGGCGGGCGACCGCTGCCTCGCGTTTCATTACGACCCCGCCTGGCTCGACGAGCAGGCCGCGGCCGCGGGCCTCGCGCCCGGTGCGCGCCGCTGGCGGGCTGCGCGGGTGCCGCCGGTGCGCGCGCTCGCGCCGCTCGTGGCGCACGCTTGCGCCGACGCGCTCGCGCAAGAGCGGCATCACGCGCCCGGCTTGGGCGCCGCCGCCTGGGATGAATTGGCACTGGAACTCGCGCTCACGACCTTGCGTGTGGTCGCGAGCGGCAAGGACGCGGCGACCCCTGCCGCGCCGGGCGCCGCCGCGGCGGCACGCGTGGTCGCGACGCTGCGCCTGATCGACGAAACGCCCGACGATGCGCATACGCTCACCAGCCTCGCGAGCGCGGCGGGCGTGAGTGAGTTCTATTTTCTGCGCACCTTCTCGGCGGTGGCGGGTGTGACGCCGCATCAATATCTGCTGCGCGCACGATTGCGCGCCGCTGCGCTGCGTCTTGCCGCCGACGACGAAGCGAAGATCGTCGACGTTGCGCTGGCGAGCGGCTTCAACGATCTGTCGAACTTCAACGCGGCGTTTCGCACGGAGTTCGGCGCGAGTCCCCGCGCATGGCGTGCCGCGCAGCGCGAGCGCCATCTCGCGCAGACCTCATGGCCGAACGCCGCGCAAGCGGCGCCGCGCGCCTGAACCGCTCATGACGCGAGGCGAGGGGTTCAGGCGCGCCGCCCGGAGCGTCGCGCCGCGCCTTGCGTGGAGCCTGGCGTTGACCCTTGCGTTGACCCTGACAATCGCGAGCGGCCACGCCCGCGCCCAGGTGAGCGACCGAAGCCCCGACAGCGCGGCGCGCGTCGAGATCGCTGATAGCGCCGCGCAAACCGACATCCCGCCGTACACGCTCGAGCGCGACGTGCATCTGTTCGTCGTGCAGCAGGACGGCTCGGTGGTCGAGGACGACGACACCGTGCTGCGCGCCAACACCACCGCCGGCGTGGACGAGATCGCCCAGCGCTATGTCTGGTTCAATAAGGATATCGAAACGATTACGCAGCTCTCGGCCGAAACCTTCGACCCGGACGGCACCGCGCACGCGGTTGGCGCGAGCGGCATTCGCGACGTGCAGGAGCCGCGCTCGGCGGGCGCGCCCACGTTCGAGGACGGTGTGCTGCGCACGGTGATCTTTCCGGGCGTCCAGGTCGGATCGCGCGTGCATCTGCATTTCGCCAAACGCCGCGCGAAGGCGCTCGACGCGGGCACGTTCTCGTACTTCGTCGAGCCGACCGGCGAACCCGTCGAGTTTCAGCGCCTCATCTTCGATTTGCCCGCCAACGTGCCGCTCCACGCCGACGCGCGCGGCTACACGGCGCTTGCCGCCGAGACGGCGAACGGCCGTACCCGCTACGCGTTCGACTACCGGCACGGCCCCTATGCGCCGCTCGAAGCGGGGGCGGTGGCCTACGTGAACTGGGGCGACCGGCTGATGGTGTCGACGGTGCCCGACTTCGCCGCATTCGCCGCGCGCTACCGTGAAGCCGCCGCCGATCCCACCTCGACCGATCCGGCCATCGCGTCGCTTGCACAGGCGCTCACGGCGGGCGTGAGCGACCCGCGCGAAAAGGCGCGCCGCATTTACGACTGGATGCGCTTCAATATCCGCTACGTCGCGCTCTTTCTTGGCGAGACCGCGGCCGTGCCGCATCGCGCGACCGACATCCTGCGCAACCGCTACGGCGACTGCAAGGACCACGTGGCGCTCTTCAGCGCGCTGCTCGCGGCAGTCGGCATACGCGCCGAGCCCGTGCTGCTCAATCTCGGCCCCGTCTATACGCTGCCCGACGTGCCGGGCTATGGCGCGCATGCGATCAACCATGCGATCGCGTGGCTGCCCGACCTTGGCGTGTACGCGGACACCTCCTCGGGCGGCTACGCGTTCGGCTACCTGCCGCCGGGCGTGATGGACCGGCCCGTGCTGCTCGTCGACGACGGCGCGCTCTCGCGCACGCCCGCGACCGAGCGGCGCGAGCGCACGGCGCGGCTGTCGCTCGAGGTGGGCGCGACCGGTGATGCTGCCTACAGCTACTACGTGGAAGACGAAGGCGCGGGCGCGGAGCCCGAGCGCAACTCGTTTCGCCGTGCGACGCACGCGCAGGCGCAGCAACTCGCGGCGCAGCGCCTGCGGCTTACCGGACTCGCCGGCACCGCGCACGTGAGCACGGGCGCGACCCAGGCAACCGACGGACCGTTTTCGGTACTGATGGAAGGCACGCTCGATCACGTCGTCTGGCGCGACGGCACGACGGCAATCCCCACCACGAGCAGCTTCACGGGCGGCATTGCCACGCAGATCGACAGCTGGCTCGCGCAGCCGCGCCGCACGCAGCCGTGGGCGTGCATCGGCGGGGAATTTACAGAGAGCGCGCAGATCGCGCTGCCCGCGTTCGCGCGCGTGACCGACGTGCCGCAAGACACGCAGGTGAGCGATGCGTTTCTCGACTACACGTCGCACTACGTGTTCGACGCGCGTTCGCGCACGCTGCAGATCGAGCGGCGGCTAGCGGCGCGTTTTGGCCACCAGATGTGCACGGCCGACGAATTCGCGCAGATGCGCGACGCGCTCGTGCGCATCGAGCGCGACACGCACGCGCAGATCGTCGTGCGGGCCGCGGGCGCGCCGCAGCAACCTTGAAGGGCGCTCAGCCGCCGCGCGTCGTCACCGGCACCCACACGCCGTTCTTCACCTGCCAGAGCGTGGAGGCGCCGTTCTTGAGCGAGCCGTCCGGCTCGAAGGCGATGCGGCCCGTCACGCCGTCGAAGGCGAGCGCCTTGAGCGCGCTGCGGTAGCCGTCGGGTTGCGCCGATTTCGCATTGACCATCGCGTGGATCGCGGCCCATGCCGCGTCGTAGCCGAACGGCGCGTAAGCGAGCACGTTGGTGCCGAAGCGGGTTTTATAGGCCTGCTCGAAACGCGGGCCCTCCGGCAGCTGCGCGGGCGGGCGGCCGTACTCCCAGGCCATCGCGCCTTCGGCGGCTGCCCCCGCGCCCTGGGTGAAGTCGGCGTTCGCCACGCCGCCGCCGCCCACGAACTGCGCGTTCATGCTGCGCGCCTTCATCTGCTTCGCGAGCGCCGCGCCCTGGTGCGCGAGGCCGCCGAAGTAGAGCAGATCGGCATCGGCGGCCTTGATTTTCGCGAGCTGCGGGCCGAAGTCGCTCGCGATGCTTTCCGCGAACTCGCGCGCGACCACGTGGCCGCCATGCTCGCGCACCGCGCGCTCGAATACATCGGCTTCGCCCTGACCGAACGCGGTGCGGTCGTCGATGATGGCCACGCGTTTGGCCTTCATCACGTCCACGGCCCACGCGCCGGCGATGCCTGCGTTCTGCGCGTCGTTTGCAATCACCATGAAGGTGTTGGCGAAGCCTTGCGACGTGATGACGGGATTGGTGGCCGCGGGGCTGATCATCGGAATGCCGGCGCTCTCGTAGATGCGCGAGGCCGGAATGGCCGAGCCAGAATTGAAGTGGCCGACTACGGCGTTCACCCCCTGATTCGCCAGCGTCGCGGCGGCCTGCACGCCGAGGCGCGGGTCGCTGCGATCGTCGATGGGCACCAGTTCGAAGTGCGCCGTCTGCTCGCCGATCTTGAGGTTTTGCGCGTTCGCTTCGTCGAGGGCGAGCTGCACGCCGTTTTGCAGATCGCGGCCGTAATTGGCGTAGTCGCCCGAGAGCGGCGAAACGAAACCGATGCGTACATTGAGCGGGCCGGCGGCCAGAGCGTCGTGGCTGGCGCAGAGTGCCGCAACTGTGACCATCGCACCAATCAGGAGCCCAGCCGCGAGCTTGCCGACCGGGCGGCGCTTACGGCACGCACGGCACGGCATGGCGAATGTGCAGACGCTAGCGGTTTTGAGCGCGGCGGCGAGACTCATCGTGACTCCTTGCGCGACAGCGGCGCGGTGTTCTTGTGTGCGTTTTGTCCGGGTACGCCGCGTCGCGCGCTGGCCGTGGCGCGGAGGCGGGGCGTCTCGTCTTCAGGTCTTGCTTCTTGCTGTATGCGACTGCGACTTGCCGGGACGTGCTGTGCGCCGGCTGCGCGCGTGGGTGGGGTGTCTCAGCTGGCTCGGCCGGCTGGGCGCGCGCCTTCGTGAGGCGGCGGATGGCGAGCAATATAGCAGGCCGCCGGGTCAGTCGCTCAGTCAGTCGCTCAGTCAGTCGCTCATTCGGTCGCTCAGTCGGTCGCTCAGTCGGTCGCTCAGTCAGGCGCTCAAGCGGTGTCGCGAGGGTGGGCTACTCGCCCCTTTGCAGCTCGAAGAGCGCGTCACGCAGTTGCACGAGCGGCGCCATCGTGTCGGCGCTCGCCCATCCTTCGAGGTCGTCGAGCGCGCGGTTGCAGCCGTCGAGCACCACGTCGAGATCGACGGGAACGCCATTGGCGAGCGCGAAGCGAATCGTCGCTTCGAAGCGTTCGCATTCGTCGTCGCTGTACGAGATGTCGAGCGTCTCGGCAATGGTCTGGGCGATGTCGCTGCGTACGCGGTCGCTCTCGTCGACGAAGTCGATGATGCCGCGCGCGACATCGGGCGCATGGTAAAGCGCGATGTCGAGCCACACAGTGGCGTCGAAATCGCTTGCGTGGCTTTGTTCCTCGAAGTATTCGATCGCTTCCTGCTCGTGAGTCTCGCCGGCATCGACGGCGAGGCAAAGCTGTTCGAAATACTCTTCCTGTTCGCTACGGATTGAATCGGACATCGGTCATTCTCGAAAGACGGTGGGCGCCGCGGCCGTGTTTCGCCGCCGCGAGTCATGCGGACGGCATTATAGGCCGTGCGCGCACCTGTTCAGTTTAGGACCTGTTGCCCGCGCGAACAGGCCCTAAGCCGCTTCCACCGCCCAGGCGTCGAACCATTCGCGCGGACGCGCGATCTGGTCTTGCGCCGCGACGATTTCCAGTTCGTAACGGCCTGCGTCGTAAGTCGCCTTCACCACGGCGTTCACGGCCGCGAGCGTGTGTTCGAACGCGCGGCGCAGCGAGTCGCCGAGCATCAGGCGCGCGACGAACACCGCGCTCGTCACGTCGCCCACGCCCACTGGCTGGCGCGCGAACGGGTAGAGCGGGCGCTGGCCGAGCCAAGCTTCATGCTCGGTCACGACGAGCATGTTGAAGCGGTCGGCAGGGCTGTTGCGGTCGAGCAGATGCTTCACGAGGATCAGCTTCGGGCCGCGGCGCAACAGTTCGCGGCACGCGAGCACGCCTTCTTCCGCAGTCTCGATCTCGCGGCCTACGAGCCGTTGCAGCTCGGTGTGATTGGGCATCATCGCGTCGGCGACCTCGGGCATGTTGCGCACGAGGAATTCCTGAACGCCGGGCTCGACGCGGCAGCCGTTCTCGGCGTTGAGCGTGCCCATCACCGGGTCGCAAAAGTAGCGCGCCTGCGGGTTGGCGGCCTTCACGGCGCGCACCACGTCGATCACGCCCTGGGCCTGCTCGGGTGTGCCGAGGTAGCCCGATAGCACCGCATCGCAGCGCGGCAGCACGCCGATCGCGCCAATGCCTTCGACGAGATCCACGACCTCGTCCGAGCCGATGGCGGCGCCGGTCCAGTGGCCGTATTGCGTGTGATTCGAGAACTGCACCGTGTTGAGCGGCCAGACGTTCACGCCGAGGCGGCGCATGGGAAACACCGCGGCGCTGTTGCCCGCGTGACCGAACACGACGTGCGACTGGATGCTCAAAACGTTTTTCATGGCCGGTCCAGATTTCGTTATGGCTTGCGGCGCTTCGAGCAGCGCGCCTTTGCGCAGGTGCAGCAACGATAACCGAATTCGCTGCGCCCAGTCGATGGATGCGTGGGCGCGGTGTTGCGTGTGCGCCCGCGCAAGCGACCGTGATTTGCGTGGATTTTGTGGGGCGAGCCCTTAGGCCGTTGCGTTTTGACCGGCCAGCTCGCGATAAAGCGTCATGTAGCGTTGCGCCGACGCCGCCCAGCCGAAGTCCTGCTGCATTGCACGCGAGCGCGTCTCGCGCCAGTCGCGGCTGCGTCCATAGAGCGCAAAGGCGCGGCGGATCGCGGCCGTGAGCGCGTCGGGCTCGAAGCGCTCGAACACGAAGCCGGTGGCGAGACCATCGGCGAGATTTTCCAGCGAGGCGTCGACCACCGTATCGGCGAGTCCGCCCACGCGGTGCACGAGCGGCAGCGCGCCATAAGCGAGCGCATAGAGCTGCGTGAGGCCGCACGGCTCGAAGCGCGAGGGGACCATCATCACGTCGGCGCCCGCGACGATCTCGTGCGCGAGCGTCTCGTCGAAACCCAGCTCCACGGCCACCGCTTCGGGATGCTGGTGCGCGGCGCGCGTGTAGCCCTGTTCGAGGCTGGCGTCGCCGGTGCCGAGCACGACGAGCTGCCCGCCGCGCGCGACGATCTCGGGCAGCGCCGCAAGCAGCAGGTCGAGGCCCTTTTGCTCGGTGAGCCGGCTCACCACGCCGAACACCGGCGCGTCGTGCTTCTGCGCGAGCTTCAAGCGCGCCTGCAGCGCCGCCTTGCAGCGCATCTTGCCGCTCTGGCGCGTGGCCGAATAGCGCGTCGCGATGGCCGCGTCGCTCGACGGATTCCAGACGGCGTAGTCCACGCCATTGAGAATGCCGACGAGATCGTGCGTGCGTCCACGCAGCAGCGCCTCGAGGCCCCCGCCCTGGGCGACCGTCTGAATCTCGCGCGCGTAGGTCGGGCTCACCGTCGTGATCTTGTCGGCGAAATAGAGGCCGGCTTTCAGAAACGAAAGCTGGCCGTAGAACTCCACGCCATGCATGTCGAAGAAGTCGCGCGGCAGGCCGAGAGCGTCGAACTGCTGGGCGGGGAAGATACCCTGGTAAGCGAGGTTGTGAATCGTGAAGATCGAGCGCGCGCCGCCTGGCGCCATGCTCGTGCCGCGCTCGCGCGCCGCCGCGCGCAGATAGGCCGGCGCGAGCCCCGCGTGCCAGTCGTGCGCCTGCACGATGGCGGGCGCCCAGTCGGGATCGAGGTGCAGCGCGAGCTGCGCGGCCGACCAGCCGAGCAGCGCGAAACGTTGCGCGTTGTCGCCATAGGGCACGTGTTCGGCGTCGAGGTAGGGGTTGCCGGGGCGCGCGTAGAACGCGTCGGCACGGATCATGTAGACGGCAAGCTCGCTGCCGGGCAGACGCCCGAGGTCCAGCGTCGCCTCGGGCGCGCCGAAGGTGCGCGCGAGGCGCGCGACGGGGCGCAGGTCCTCGAGGCCCGCCGCGACGGGCGCGAAGCCCGGCAGCAGCAGGCGGGCGTCGGCGCCTTGTTCGATCAGCGCGGCGGGCAGGGCGGCCGTGACGTCGGCGAGGCCGCCGGTCTTCAGGAGCGGATACAGCTCGCTGGCTACATGCAGGACGCGAATGGTCATCGGGAGTCAGTCCTCTCGGTGCTCGGGTTGCTTGCGGGTTGGCGCGTCCTGGAGCGAAGCGGATCCGCCGGATCCGCTTCGCGAGGCGCACAGCTAGCCAGGCAGCTTCGCCAGCGCCTCGCCCGTGACCAGCACGACGCCGCTCTCGGTGCGATAAAAGCGCTCGGCGTCGCGCGTGGCGTCTTCGCCTATCACGGTGCCGTTGGGAATCGTGCAGCCGCGGTCCACGACGACCTTGCGCAGCCGGCAACTCGTGCCCACCGTCACCTGTGGCAACAAGACTGCCTCGGCAATGTTGCAGAACGACTGCACGACGACATTCGACGAGAGCACCGAGCGCGAGATCTGCGAACCCGAGATCACACTGCCGCCGCACACGATCAGGTTGGTGCCCGAGCCCTGCAGGCCGTTGAGGTCGCGCACGAACTTGGCGGGCGCCAACTGTTCCTGGTAGGTCCAGATCGGCCAGTTGCGGTCGTAGAGATCGAGCGCGGGGATGGTCGAGGCGAGGTCGAGGTTGGCGGACCAGTAGGCGTCGACCGTGCCCACGTCGCGCCAGTAGGGTTCGGCGGCCGGGTCCGACGACACGCAGGACATGCTGAACGGATGCGCGATCGCATGGCCGTCGCTCACCACGCGCGGAATGATGTCCTTGCCGAAGTCGTGGTCGGTGGCCGAGCGCGCGATGTTCTCTTCGAGCAGATGGACGAGGTAGTGGGTGTCGAACACATAGATGCCCATGCTCGCGAGCGCGATGTCGGGGCGCCCGGGCATGGCGGGCGGGTCGTCGGGCTTTTCGACGAAGCCGGTCACGCGGCGCGCCTCGTCCACGGCCATCACGCCGAACGCGCACGCTTCCATGCGCGGCACCTCGATGCAGCCGACCGTGCAGTCGGCGCCGCTCGCGGCATGGTCGGCGATCATGCGCGTGTAGTCCATCTTGTAGATGTGGTCGCCGGCCAGCACCACGACGTATTTCGGGCTGATAGAACGGATGATGTCGATGTTCTGGTACACGGCGTCGGCGGTGCCCCGATACCAGTGCGCGCCTTCTACGCGCTGCTGCGCGGGCCACAGGTCGAGGAACTCGTTAAATTCGCCGCGCAGGAAGCCCCAGCCACGCTGCAGATGGCGCAAGAGCGAGTGCGCCTTGTACTGCGTGACGACCGCAATGCGGCGGATGCCCGAATTCAGGCAGTTCGAGAGGGCGAAATCGATGATGCGGTACTTGCCGCCGAAGTACACGGCCGGCTTCACGCGCTTGTTGGTGAGCGGCCCGAGGCGTGTGCCGCGACCGCCAGCGAGCACGATGGCGAGGGTGGTGCGTTGCAGATCGTTGAGGCTTGCCGGAGTTTCCATGGTCGTCTCCTTGTTGTGCCCCCGGTACGGCCGCCGCGGCCCGCCTCGTCGTGCCCGGGCCGGTGCGGTCCTTTTCTTTCGTGCCTGGCGCGTCCCTGATGCGGCGCGTCTCGCGGTGCAACACGCGTGCGTCTCTCGCGTCGCGGACGTCTCGTGCGTCCTGTATTGACTGTTCTAGCACCGAATGCAGCGTAGCGCGAATTGCCGTGCCCTGGTTCGCCGGGCGAGAAAGCCGGCACGAGCGGGGCGGGGCCGCTAGAATCGCTGGCTGTACCGGCGCCATTTCGCCGTCCTGTTTTCTGTCCGACCTTTCGCCCGATCTCCCGTCGATGAGAGCCATCCTGAACCACACGCTTGCCCGCTTTGCCTCCTTCACTCCCTTCGTCGTCGCGCTGAGTGCGGCCGCGCTCTGTCACGCCGCCCTCGCTGCCGACCCTGAGGCGAGCGGGGCCGCGCCGTCGGCGGCGTCGTCAGCGCAAGCCGCGACCCAGACGCCCGACGGCCCCGCGTATGGTCCCGAGCTGCAGGGCTTCGAGTATCCGCATCCCGTGCATGACTTTGCGTTCGTTTCGCAGGGCCAAACGCTGCATATGGCGTACATGGACGTGCAGCCCGCAAAACCGAACGGACGCACCGTGGTCCTGCTGCATGGCAAGAACTTTTGCTCGGCGACGTGGGACGCCAGCATCCGCGAGCTGCACGCCGCGGGCTACCGCGTGATCGCGCCGGACCAGATCGGCTTTTGCAAATCGAGCAAGCCCGCTGCGTACCAGTTCAGCTTCCAGCAGCTCGCGCGCAACACGCATGCGCTGCTCGCGGCGCTCGGCGTGCACGACGCGACGATCGTCGGCCATTCGACGGGCGGCATGCTGGCGGTGCGCTACGCGCTCATGTATCCGCGCGAAACGGAGCAGCTCGTGCTCGTGAACCCGATCGGGCTGGAAGACTGGAAGGCGAAGGGCGTGCCGTCGATTGCGGTGGACGACTGGTACACGCGCGAACTCAAGACGAACGCCGACGGCATTCGCCGCTACGAGCAGGCCACCTATTACGCGGGCCAGTGGCGGCCGGCCTACGAGCCGTGGGTGCAGATGCTGGCGGGCATGTATCGCGGGCCGGGCAAGACGCAGGTGGCGTGGGACTCCGCGCTGATCTACGACATGATCTACACGCAGCCGGTGATCTACGAGTTCGGCCAGTTGCAGATGCCGACACTGCTGCTCATCGGCGACAAAGATACGACCGCCATCGGCAAGGATCTCGCGCCGCCCGAGGTGCGTGCGCAGCTCGGCCACTATCCGGTGCTAGCCAAAGCCGCGCAGCACGCCATTCCCCACGCGACGCTCGTGGAGTTCGCCGATCTCGGGCACGCGCCGCAGATGCAGGATCCGCGGGCGTTTCATGCCGCGCTGCTCAAGGGCCTCGACACGTTGAACACCTCGCACTGAGGGCGCGGTCGAGAGCAGGCTAGGTTGCGACGCCGCGCGCGAGGCAAACCTCGCGCCGTGTTACCGTCCCGCGGCGGCTTCCTTCAATTCCTCGCGCGCTTGCGCCGCCATCTCGAACGAGCGCAGGCGCGCCGCGTGGTCGTAGATCTGCGCGGTGACGATGAGTTCGTCCGCGCCGGTCTGCTCGATCACCGAGGCGAGGCCTGCACGCACGGTTTCCTGGTCGCCCACCACGGAGCAGGCGAGCGAGTGCGACACACCGGCGAGTTCGAACTCGTTCGCTGCGATCTGCTCGACCGGCGGCGGCAACTGCCCCGGCGTGCCGCGCCGTAGATTCACGAACTGCTGCTGCAGCGAGGTGAAGAGAAAGCGCGCTTCTTCGCTGGTGGGCGCGCCGAATACGTTCACGCCGACCATCGCATGGGGCCTCGCGAGCACCGCCGACGGACGGAACTGCGAGCGGTAGAGACGCAGCGCCGTGAGCAGATGGTCGGGCGCGAAGTGCGAGGCGAACGCGAACGGCAGACCCATGGCCGCCGCAAGCTGTGCACCGTAGAGGCTCGAGCCGAGGATATAGAGCGGTACGTTCAGGCCCGCGCCGGGCACCGCGCGCACGCGCTGGCCTTCCACGGGCGCAGCGAAATAGCGCTGTAGCTCGGCCACGTCGTCGGGGAAGCTGTCGGCGCTGCCCTGCAGGTCGCGGCGCAGCGCGCGCGCCGTGGTCTGGTCGGTGCCGGGCGCGCGCCCGAGGCCGAGGTCGATGCGGCCGGGGTAGAGCGCTTCGAGCGTGCCGAACTGCTCGGCAATCACGAGCGGAGCGTGGTTCGGCAGCATGATCCCGCCCGAGCCCACGCGGATGGTTTGCGTGCCGCCCGCCACGTAGCCGATCACCACCGAAGTCGCCGCGCTGGCGATACCCGTCATGTTGTGATGCTCGGCCAGCCAGAAGCGGTGGTAGCCGAGGCGCTCGGCGTGCCGGGCGAGATCGAGCGTGTTGCGCAGCGCGGCGCCGGCATGGGAGCCCGCCGGGATGGGCGAGAGATCGAGTACGGAGAAGAGGGTCATGGGCTAGCGTGGGGCCTGGTATGGAGAGCGCGATGCGCGTGCCGCGCGCCGGTTGCTCGACGCGAGGCCGCAAGGCAGTCGCAAGGTGCGGCCATTGTGCCAAACCACTTTCGTTCGTGCTGGCGGCCTCCGGGAACCCATGCCGCCCGCGTGGTTTCAGAGACGGCTGATTGCCTTTACGCCCAGTCGATTTGAATATGAACGAGAACTACTCCTGTTTATATGCAAAAGGCGCACTTTTAATTCAAAATTATTAAAGAATCGTTTCTATATGCTTACCGAATTTTTTCGGGGCGGAAAAGCTCTGGAAGGCAGCTGTTTAATCGCTGAAATAGTTACGCTTTTACAGTTTTAGCAACGCATTTTCCCGCGTCCGTCGGAAGCAACTGACAGAGCTTGCTGATACAATTTTCCGCGTCGAATCGGGGATCGACCATGTCCAGCGGCTTCATACGATGGCTTATCTCCATTCGTTGTTGGTTCAATTGCCCTGCATCATGCAAACCGGCATCCATTGTCGGGTTTCTAGCCTCAAATGTGCAATGCGGCTACGATGCGCGGCTTATTTCTGGATTTTCAGGGCAGGGAAATGGTACGTGGTGAAACGCGAATTCCGGTCGGGGCGCCGCAGGAGCTTCTCCCCTTGCGCGCAGCCCGCGGCGAGCGCGGCGTGGCCCACGTGACCCGACAAGGCGGCGCGTCATGACGGTGGCGCAGGTTGTCACCATCCCGGCGCCCTGGCCCGTGCTCGTCTGGGTCGTGGTCGTGCTGTGCGGCGTGGCCGCTTTCTACGGCCTCGTCGCCGCGCTGACGATGCCGCGCCTCGGTTCGGCCGCGCTCGTGCGCGAAGCCGCGCGCCGCGCGCGCCGTGCGCAACCGCAGCCCGTGAGCGTGCTCAAGCCCCTGTGCGGCGCCGAGCCGCGCCTCTACGAAAATCTCGCGACCTTCTGCGAACAGCGGCATCCGCGTTTTCAGTTGCTGTTCGGCGTGTCCTCGCCGGCGGATCCGGCCATTGCCGTGGTGCGCCGGTTGCAGGCGGCGTATCCCGGCCATGACATCGAGCTCGTGATCGACCCGCGCGTGCACGGCAGCAATCTCAAGGTGAGCAACCTCATCAATCTGGCTGCTCGCGCGCGCTACGACGCGATCGTCGTGGCCGACAGCGACATCGCCGTCGAGCCCGACTATCTGGAGATCGTCACCGCGCCGCTCGCCGACCCGGACGTGGGCGTCGTGACCTGCCTCTACGGCGCCCGCAGCATCGGCGGTTTCTGGCCCCGCGTGGGCGCGCTGTTCATCAACGAGTGGTTCGCGCCTTCGGTGCGCGTGGCGCATTCCACGGGCTCGCGCGCATTCGGTTTTGGCGCGACGCTCGCGCTTTCCCGTGCGACGCTCGAGCGCAGCGGCGGTTTCGCCGCACTCAAGGACTGCCTCGCCGACGACTATCTGCTCGCCCGCTACGCGCGCGATCACGGCCTGGCCACGGTGCTGGCGCCCGTGGTGGTCGCCACCGACGTGATCGAGCCGACCTTCGGCTCGCTCTGGCTGCGCGAGACGCGCTGGCTGCGCACCATCCGCTCGGTGAATCCGGCGGGCTTCGCTTCGCTGTTCATTACGTTTCCCACGCCGTGGCTCGTGCTGGGCGCGCTGTTTTACGGCCTGCTCGCGGCGGGCGGGGGCATCGGCGCGTGCGCGACGACGCGCGCGGCGCTGGCCGGGCTCGCCACGGCCACGATGGCGGGTATGATTGCGCGTTTGATACTGCACGCGCGAGCGAGCGCAAGCTGGGGCGCGTTCTGGCGCGATTTGCCGCTCGTGCCGCTGCGCGACGTGCTGCTGGCTCTGCAGTGGCTTTCCGCCGCGTTCGGCTCGCACGTGATCTGGCGCGGCGTGCGCGTGAGCGTCGCCAATCCCGAGGCCGATGCGCCCTCCGCCATGGCCAGGCCCGCGAGCGCGCGGCGGCCTGCCGTCGAAGGATCGGACGCTCGCTGAGCGCGTCGCTTTTATGCCGCGCTTTTAACCGAATTGTCACCTCAATCATCACCCGGCACAGTACGGGTACCCGGAGCACTCATCGCATGAAAACGCTGTTTCTGCAGGCCCCGTCGTATGACGGCTTCGACGGTGGCGCGGGCTCGCGCTACCAGGCAAAGCGCGAGATCCGCTCGTTCTGGTATCCCACCTGGCTCGCGCAGCCCGCGGCCCTCGTGCCCGACAGCCGCGTGCTCGACGCGCCGGCCGACGGCCTCTCCGTCGAAGAGACGCTGAAGATTGCAGCCGCATACGACCTCGTCATCATCCACACGAGCACGCCGTCGTTTCCGACCGACGCGCTGTTCTGCGAAGACCTCAAGAAGCGCAAGCCGTCGATCGTCA